>NZ_JBNCKT010000017.1:0-67145 GCF_049841675.1 Micromonospora sp. DT4 | reverse complement strand
CACCATCGACATCGCCACCATCAAGATCTGGCTCCGCGACCTCGCCCGCGAAACCTGATCCACAAGACACGGCCTAGTTCACGATGCCCCGCAGAGCCCGCTCGCAACTCCCCTCGAACCACCTGCGTGGTCCAGCAATCGGCGTCAATCAGCAGGTCCTGCAGGACGTCCAACCGGTCGGCCAGGGTGAAGTGACTGAGAACCATCGTGTCGAGCACAAAGGCGGAGGTGGCTTGCGCCCCCGCCGACCGACTCACGGCGCGATCTCCAGGTCGTCGTCCTGCGGTAGGTCCGCCTCGCCGATGTGGCCGTGCATCAGCTCCAGCGCCCTGGCACGGCTGATTGGTTTGTTGCGCAACGCTTCCATCACGGCCGTCGCGTATGCGGGCGATACCCGTACGGACTCGAGGTCGGGCTGCGGCACCCAGCCCAGTGCCTCCATGAACTCCACGTGGGTCGGCCGAACCTGACTCCAGGCCCGGCGGCGAAGGCATCGATCACTCCCTCCCGTTCTGCACGCGAGGCACTCAGGCCGAGGTCGGCGGAATACTCATCACCGATGATGAGATGCCCTAACTCATGCGCAGCGGTAGCCCGCCGGCGGCCAGGATCACCCGTCGTGCTCACGACAGCGACGGCAATCTTTCCCTCGATGAGCGATGCGCCGTCGCCTGGCAGGTCGATGACCAGGACCCATTGACCGGCACGCTCACAGACTTCCACCACGCTGCCGATCGGCTCGTCCCCGAGCCCGAACCGCTGCCGCAACCACCCGGCTGCCCGACGCGCGTCATCCTCGGACTCCACCGGATGCGGGTAGCGAAGCAGCGGACGGGGACGCAGTACCCCGAGATCGAGCAACTGTTGGACGTTGCGCAGCCACTCAACCATCGCGATTTCAAGGCGCTCCGACGAGCGTGCTGCCTCGGTGTCAGTTTCCTCAGTCAGGGGGCCGCCCGTCGGGATAACACCGCTGGCGGCGGCTGGATCAAGTACTCCATCGACACCTTCAGCGCCCTGGAAAGCCGCGCCAGTTCCAAGCCGTCCAAACGGCGGCTGCCAGCCTCGACCTTGGCCAGCATCGTGCGGTCGAGCCCCACCATCGCGGCGAGATCCTGCTGAGAGATCCCCAATGACAGGCGGGCTTGTCGTACCTGCTCACCAACGAGGGGCCAGCCATCAGCCATCAGCCATCAGCCATCAGCCATGGTGCGATAATCGCACGCCCGGCGATGGAATGGGTCAACGCACGGAAGTTCAGAATTGAGCTTCTTGCACGGACTGCGGACCGTAGCGGTGACAAGGGCATGTGTCAGTGACCTCGGTTCCGGCCGAGGAAGCACGACAGCAGTTGCCGAAACTCGTGCGGGTGCTCGATCGCCGGCACGTGCCCGCATCGGCCGAACACGTGCAGACGGACGTCGGCCAGGTGTTCGAGCAGGGGCCGAGTGGCGGTATCGAGCGGGGTGACGCGGTCCTGGGCGCCGTGCACGAGCAGCACGGGCGCGCGGATCGCCGCCAGCGTCTGCGCGGTGAGGGTGAGGTCGTCGACCCATCGTGCCCTCGGTGGAGGGAACAACGACGCGTACGCGGAAGCCCCGTCCCGCATCGCCGCCGCACGGGCCTCGACGGCCGCATCGGTCACGAGAGCTTGGTCGAGGAGGAGGCGGCTCAGCATGTCCCGTGCTCCGAGCGGGCCGGCGGGGGCGGCCCAGACCGCGTCGAGATCGGCGGACAGCGGTGCCCCGGGAGTGCCCATCGTCGAGACCGCCACGACACGGGTGACCTGCTCGGGCCGGGCGGCAGCCAACGCCAGCGCCACGGCGCCGCCCATGGAATGACCCACCACGGCGTAGCGCTCGACCCCCAGAGCATCCATCAGGCCCGCCGCCTGTTCCGTCCACAGCCGGAGTCCACCCCGCGAGCCGGCCGGCACTCGGGTACGGCCGAACCCCGCCTGGTCAGGAGCTACCAGGTGCCATGACGTGTCCAGCGCCTGCGCTGTCGTTGCCCAGGCGCCGGACCCGGTCGTGCCGGGTCCGGAGCCGTGCAGCATCAGCACCACGGGCCCGGCGCCGCTCTCCAGGACGTGGACGGGTGAATCGTCGACCATGACGGTCCGAAGTGCTGTCACCGGGACGGGCCAGTTGTGTTCATGCCGATGCGGAGCTGACGGACTTCGAGAAGACCTCCATCATCGCCCTGCCGAACTGCGGCATGTCGGGCCATCCCCGGCAGGAGACGAGGTTGCCGTCGACGACGTCGGGCGCGTCGATGACCGTCGCGCCCGCGTTCTCCATGTCACCCGTGATGGGCGGGAAGCACGCCGTCTTTCGACCCTTCAGGAGCCCGTACACCGCTGGTACCTGCGCACCGTGGCACACCAGCGCGATGGGAAGGTTGCGCGCGAAGAAGTGCTCGGTGATGCGCCTGACGTCGGCGTCGATCCGGATCCACTCGGGGGCACGTCCCCCGGGGATGATGAGGGCGTCATAGCGCTCGACGTCGACCTCGGCCCAGGGCACGTCGACCGGCAGCTTGCGCCCGTTCTTCTCCACGTAGGCGTCGGAGTTGGGGTCGAACTCGTGGATGACCAACTGCACGTCACGCAGCGTCCGTGATGAGACGTCGACGTCCCAGCCGCCCTCCTGCACGCGGTAGTAGGGATACATGGTGTCAAGTTCCTCGGCGGCGTCGCCGGTCAGGAGCAGCGCTCTGGGCACCTGCTTCTCCTCGCATCTGGTGGCGGGTGGTGGAGATCCGATCCGATCCGATCCGATGGCGATAGCATTCCTCGACCCAGCCCACCCGTCAAGCCTCTACCGCTATCGATTCCGCGTCCTTGACCTCGTCGAACAATCGTCGAAAACGCTCGCCGGAGCGCAGAATGTGCCGACGCATCGCGTAGGCGGCGGCGTCGGGGTCACGCGCGGCGATCGCGGCGACGACGTCCTCGTGCTCGGCCATGGCCAGGTGGGTGACCTGGGCGTCGTGGTGCAGCCGGAAGAGGTGCACGTGGCTGTGCAGGCGAGCGAGCGCCGCACGGATCACCTGGTTCTCCGCGCTAAGGGCGACCAGGTCGTGGAAAGCGGCGTCGCGGAGCCCGAAGGCGCCGTAGGCCGCGGACCCCTGGCCCCCCTCCAACTCCGCCATCTCCTCCAACATCCGTCGCAGTCCGGCCACCTGCTCAACAGAGGCCCGTTCGGCGGACCTGCGCGCCGCCGCGGGCTCGAGAAGCAGGCGCACCTCGAGCATGTCCTCGAACCGGTGGCGGGTGATCTGGGGAGGAATGCGGTAACCGGCATGCGGCACACGCACGACCAGCCCTTCGGCCTCCATGCGGTTCAGAGCGTCTCGGATCGGCGTCTGGGAGACTCCCAGCTCTCGCGCCAGGACGTCGATCGTGACGCGGGAGCCAGGCTCGATCCGTAGCGACATCAACTGTCCGAGCAGCGTGTCGTACACCTCGTCGGCGAGCCGCCCACCTGATCTTCCCACCGACATTCCTCCCGTCACGGCCTTGCGGCCCCGCGCGATCATCGTTTCGTCGTCCATCGTGACGTGAGGTCCCTTCTTGCGCCTTTGCGACCTGTTGACATCGGTCACAACGCTGCGGCATGCTGACGCCCCACCAGATCGTATAGGAAATGTGGCGGATGATCTTCATTCTCCACCTCGCGGCGCACTCTCGACGCCGGCCCTCACGACGGCCCGGCGCCACGCCCCACCAACCCGGCAACCGCTCGGCGAAGCACATAGCGAGGTTCTAGAAGTTCCCACCCAGAAAGCAGGCATAACATGCGCGATCAGAAGCGATTAGGACGAATGCCCGCTCCCGGCCGGAAGGTGCGGCTGGCAACAGCGGCCATGCTGCTGGTGGCCACGACCCTGGCGGCGTGCAGCGGCGACAAGGACGACGATGCTAAGGCGAGCGCCCCCAAGGCGCCGGCTGCCGTCCCGGAACTCACCAAGGACCCGCTGACCCTCAGCTTCATCTGGTTCGACTGGCCTCCCGCCCACGCACTGGAGGACTTCGCGAACGCGGAGTACAAGAAGGAGCGGCCGAACGCGACCATCAAGGTCAACACCGTGCCGAACGCGAACTGGCACGACGCGATGTTCACCCAGTTCGCCGCGCGCAAGACCGACTTCGACATCGCGATTCTGGACTCGCAGCACATCGGTGAGGCCGTGACGAACGGCAACATCCTCGACATCACCGACTTCGTCAAGAACAACATCGAGGTCAACGCCTACAACCCGTACCTCCTGGCGGCCTACGGCCAGTTCCCGCAGGCGGAGACCGGCAAGCGCGACGAGAACGCCAGCCTGTACGGCCTGCCGCTGCTCGGCGACACCTGGACGATGATCTACCGCAAGGACCTGATCGGCGACAAGCCGCCGCAGACCTGGGACCAGATGATCTCAGCCGCCGAGAAGTGTCAGGCGGACAACCCCGGCGTCAGCGGGCTGGCTTTCCACCAGGCCAACGGCTCCGACGCCGCGGCCGTCACCTACAACACGGTCAACGGCGTCTACGGCGGCAACCTCTGGGACGCCAAGAACCGCAAGATCGACGGCGTCCTCAACGACGCCGCGGGCCAGGAGGCGATGGACGTCCTGGTCAACAAGATGAAGCCGCTGACCGCCAAGGGCTCCGGCAACTGGTTCATCGACGAGGTGAACGCGGCGGTCGCCCAGGGCAAGGCGTGCATCGCGTTCAACTGGATCGCCGCGAGCGGCGGCCTGCTCGATCCGAAGCAGTCGACGCTCGGCACCACGCGGGAGCAGATTCTCGACAAGCTGGGCTTCGCCACCCTGCCGAGCCAGAAGACGAACCTGGTCCCCCTCGGCGGCATGGGGATGCACGTGTCGGCCTACTCCTCCTCCGCGAACCAGGCGGAGGCCCTGAACTTCATGAAGTGGTTCGAGCGGGCTGACATTCAGAAGAAGTGGGCCGCGGCTGGCGGCGTGCCGTCGCGTACCGATGCCCTGCAGTCGCCCGAGTTCCTCAATGCCGGGCCGTTCAACCAGGTGTACGCCGACTCCGTTCCGCGGATGCGGGACATGTGGAACGTGCCCGAGTACGCGCGCCTCGTCGACATCGAGAACACCAACGTGAACGCGGCCCTCAACGGTGCGAAGAAGCCGAAAGATGCGCTCGACGACATCGCCAAGGAGCAGCAGAGCGTGCTCGACTCCAGCAACCGCAAGGGTGGCGGCGGACTGTGAAAGACCCCGCCCCGATGACGACCGACCACCCCGGGCAGGTGGTGGCTGTGACGCCACCTGCACCGGGTCGGTCCCGCCGGCTGAGCGACCGCGGGCTCGCCGTGGCCTTCATCTCCCCCGCGATGCTGCTGTTGCTCGCCATGTCGGTGTTCCCGTTGCTGTGGTCGTTGTACCTGTCCTTCACCGATTACTCGGCCACCCGCGGCGGGCCTGCCAATTTCATCGGGTTCGGGAACTACACGGCCATCCTGACGTCGGCGCAGGTCCACACGAGGGCCTTGACGACGCTGATCTACGTGATCGGCGCGGTCGGCCTGCAGACCGTGCTCGGGTTCGGCATCGCCTACCTGATCTCACGACGCACGCGCGGGCGAGGAGTGCTCACCACTCTGTTCCTGGTTCCGATGATGCTGTCGCCGGTCGTCGTCGGGCTGTTCTGGCGATTCATGCTCGACGCGCAGTTCGGGGTGGTCAACAGCATGCTCGGCTCGGTCGGTCTGGGGCAGGTGGAGTGGCTCACCCGACAGCGGACGGCGCTGATTTCCCTGATCGTTGTCGACACCTGGCAGTGGACACCGTTCATCATGCTCATCGCACTTGCCGGCCTCAGCGCGGTGCCCAAGTACCTCTACGAGGCCGCCTCGATCGACCGGGCGTCCGAGTGGTTCCGGTTCCGCACGATCACGCTTCCGCTGGTGTGGCCGCTGCTCCTCATTGCCGTGATGTTCCGGGCCATCGAGGCCTTCCGGCTGTTCGACCTCGTCTACATCCTCACCAACGGAGGCCCGGGTGTCTCCACCGAGACGTTGTCGTTCCACATCTACAAGGTCGCGTTCCTCGGCTTCAACACCGGAACCGCCTCGGCGTACGGGATCCTCATGGTCCTCGTCGTCATCGTCCTCACGCAGTTCTACCTGCGCTACTTGAACAAGCTCAAGGAGGGCTGATGGCCGTCTCCGTCGACGAGGCCGTGTCCACCGGTCCTGCCCGGGATCACACGCCTCCCGCGCGCCGCCTCGGCGGCCGGGGCCGCTCCGTGCTGGAGGTCGCGCTGCTGACCGTGCTGGCCGTGGTGATGCTCTTTCCGGTGCTGTGGATGATCGAGACGTCCATCAAGGAGAACCGGGACGTCTACGCCATTCCGGCCAGGTTTCTCGACTTCAAGGTCACCCTTGACCACTACAGGGACGTGTTCGTCGCCCCCGACGGCGGTCGCTCGGCCTTGTCCGTCTCGTTCCTCAACTCCGTCGTGGTCGCCGGGGTGTCCACGGTGCTGGCCACCGTGCTGGGGGTCCCGGCGGCCTGGGCCTACTCACGCTTCGCCGTGAAGGCCAAGAAGGACCAACTGTTCTTCATCCTGTCCACCCGCTTCATGCCGCCCGTGGTGGTCGTGATCCCGATCTTCCTCATGTACCGCCAGGTCGGACTCATCGACAACAAGCTCGGCCTGATCCTCATCTACGCCGCGTTCAACGTCCCGTTCACGATCTGGATGATGAAGGGGTTCGTCAACGAGGTAGCCGCGGAGTACGAGGACGCCGCCATGCTCGACGGCTACACCCGGTTGCAGGCGTTCTGGAAATTCACCCTTCCCCTGCTCGTGCCCGGCATCGCCGCGACGGCGGTCTTCGCACTCATCTTCTCGTGGAACGAGTTCGTGTTCGCCACCTTCCTCACCTCCAGCGACAGCGTCCGGACCGCCCCACCCGCCATCGCCGGCCTCATCGGCGGCACCACCACCGACTGGGGTCTCGTGGCCGCCGCCTCCGTGGTGTTCGCCCTGCCGGTGCTCGTCTTCGCGTACCTGGTGCGAAAGCACCTCATCGCCGGTGTGACGCTCGGGGCGGTGCGACGCTGATGGCCGGCATCGAGGTGACCGCCCTGCACAAGCGCTACCCGGACGGAACCGTCGCAGTTGATCACGTGGACCTGTCCATCGGCCACGGCGAGCTGTTCGTGATGCTCGGCCCTTCGGGTTGCGGCAAGACGACCACGCTGCGGGCCATAGCCGGCCTGGAGAGGCAGACGACGGGCGACATCCGCATCGGCGACACGCTGGTCAACGACCTGCCGCCCGCCGAGCGCGACATCGCCATGGTGTTTCAGTTCTACGCTCTCTACCCGCACCTGAAGACCCGCGACAACCTGGCGTTCCCACTGCGGGCCGAGGGACTGCCCAAGCCGGAGGTGCACGCGCGGGTCGACGAGGCCGCCCGGCTGATGCGGCTCGGTCCGCTTCTGGACCGGCGACCGCGCCAACTGTCCGGCGGGGAGCAGCAGCGTGTCGCGCTTGCTCGTGCCCTGGTACGGCGACCGCGCGCATTCCTCATGGACGAGCCTCTCACCAATTTGGACGCAGAGCTGAGGGCGGACATGCGCACGGAGATCAAACACCTGCAGGGGAAACTGGGGGCGACGATGGTCTACGTCACCCATGATCAGGTGGAGGCGATGTCGCTCGGTCACCGGATCGCCATCCTCAACAAGGGCCGCGTCGAGCAGATCGGCACCCCGCTGGAGGTCTACGACCGTCCCGCGAGTCTGTTCTGCGCCGCATTCATCGGCTCCCCGCCGATGAACCTGATCGAGGTGGAGGTGGCCGACGGGAAGCTGCACGGTCAGGGCGGACTGGTTCTCACGCCACCGCCAGGCCTGCCGCGCGACAGTCGCCTGGTAGCGGGCGTCCGGCCGGAGGCGCTGGAAGTCACCGCGTCGGGGGCGGAAGGCTCGATCCCGGCCCGGGTGGTCTCGGCGGAGTGGCTGGGCGACGAAATCATCTACGTGGTCGACCACGGCGGCCAGCGGGACGTCCGGGTTCGGATGCCACCGACTATGCGTTTCGCCGCTGACGCAAAGGTCGGGCTGCGGCACACCGGCGGGACCCCGGCGGTCTACGACGTGAGCACGGAAGAGTTGGTGGCCTGATGGGAACCGTGGCAGCGCACGGGCTGCGCAAGTCCTTCGGCAAGGTCCAGGCCCTGGACGGGGTGACGCTGGACGTGCCGGACGGCTCGTTCTTCGTCGTGCTCGGGCCCTCCGGGGCAGGCAAGACGACGACGTTACGGGCGATCGCCGGCCTTGAGAAGCTTGACGGCGGGTCGGTCCGTCTGGACGGAAGGGACGCCACCGCTAACCCCCCGGCCGCACGCGACCTGGCCATGGTCTTCCAGAACTACGCCCTCTACCCGCGACACACGGTGTACGAGAACATCGCCTCGCCGCTGCGGGCACGCCGTAGTTCCGCGGGCGAGATCGCCGCCGCCGTCGAGCGGATGTCGAGCCTGCTGCACATCGAACGTCTGCTGCAGCGTCGTCCCGCCCAGTTGTCGGGCGGTGAGATGCAGCGGGTCGCCCTGGCCCGGGCGCTGGTCCGACGCCCGCGCGCGTTCCTCATGGACGAGCCGCTGACCAACCTCGACCTCAAGCTCCGCGTCGAGATGCGCACCGAGCTCACCCGCATCCACCGGAGCCTCGGAGCAACCTTCGTCTACGTGACCAACGACCAGGTCGAGGCCCTGTCCATGGCCGACCAGGTGGCGGTCCTGAAGGAGGGGAAGGTGCAGCAGGTCGGAACGCCGACCGAGGTGTACGAGCGTCCCGCCAACCAGTGGGTCGCCGGATTCGTCGGGAGCCCGCCGATCAGCCTGCTCGCCTGTCACGCCGAGGGAGATCGTCTGGTGGGCGCGGAAGGCTGGACGCTGCCGCGGCCCCGCTGGACCACGGCCGAGGACGGGCGCCCGCTGCTGCTGGGCCTGCGCGCGGAGGATCTGTCGGTCGAGCAGCGTGGGGAGGCGTCGTTGTCGGGGGACCTCTACGGGCTTGAGCCGCTGGGTGACCGAACGGTGGTGGACGTCCGAGTGGGGACGGCGCTCCTCAAGGTCAAGGCACGACCCAGCGTCACGGGTACCCCGGGCGAGCGGCTGCATGTCACGGTCGACCTGGACCGCGCGCACCTGTTCGACGCGGACACCGGGCTGTCGCTGTCCGAGGCCGGGCGGTAACCGCGCCGGGCGGCGACGGCAGCCTGCGCCCGCACGTGGTGGTCGAAGCTCGGCGGACCGACACCGGTGCACACGGCCTGCCGACGCCGAGACCGCCGTGGGAGGTCGCCCCGCAGACAGGGCCAGGGCCACATTCGACGCTCGGCAACCTAGCCCCCGACGAGGACGTGTGACCCGTCCGTCTGCGCGCCCAGTGCAACCGCCGACGCGTTTCGGACATCGCCATGAAGATCACAGGAGGCGACGCAATGAACGACCCGATGAACGTCCTGGTCCCCGAGCACCGGCGGCTCCGGATCGGCGACGCCTGGCGCGATGCCGCAAGCGGAGCCACCTTTGCCGTCGAGGACCCGGCCACCGGCAAGACCATCGCCGAGGTGGCGGACGCCGACGTCGTTGATGGTCTCGCCGCTCTGGACGCGGCGAGCACGGCGATGGCGCAGTGGGCGGCGACCCCGCCACGGAAGCGCTCAGAGTTGTTGACCGCGACGTACCGGGCGCTGACCGAGCGATCCGAGGAGGTCGCCCGGTTGATAACGCTCGAGATGGGCAAGCCGCTCGCCGAGGCTCGGGCGGAGGTGGCCTACGGCGCCGAGTTCTTCCGGTGGTTCGCCGAGGAGGCCGTGCGCGTCGAGGGGCGCTACAGCATCGCCCCCGCAGGTGGATATCGCATCCTCACCGTGCCGAAGCCGGTCGGACCGTGCGTCTTCGTGACGCCCTGGAACTTTCCGTTGGCCATGGGTGCCCGCAAGATCGCTCCCGCGCTGGCCGCCGGCTGCACGACGATCACCAAGCCAGCAGGCCAGACGCCACTCACCATGCTGTTCCTGGCCCGCATCATGCAAGAGGTCGGCGTTCCCCCGGGCGTCGTCAACGTGGTGACCACCAAGCGTTCCGGCGCGGTGGTCTCCGCACTGCTGGCCGACAGTCGGACCCGCAAGCTCTCGTTCACCGGGTCGACCGAGGTCGGGCGCGTGCTGCTCCGGCAGGCTGCGGACAACGTGCTGCGTACCTCGATGGAACTGGGCGGCAACGCGGCCTTGATCGTGTGCGCGGACGCCGACCTGGACGTCGCGCTCGACGGCGCCATGGTGGCCAAGATGCGCAACATCGGCGAGTCCTGCATCGCGGCCAACCGGATCTACGTCGAGGAGCCGGTGCGCGAGGAGTTCACGGCGCGCTTCGCCGAGCGGATGGGCGCGCTGTCGGTGGGCCACGGTCTCGACGACGGCGTCGACGTCGGGGCGTTGATCGACGAGGCCGCGGTCACCGGGATCGACGAACTCGTCGCCGACGCGGTCGATCGCGGCGCCCGGGTCCTGGTGGGCGGTGAGCGACCGGACGGGCCGGGCCACTTCTACCCGCCCACGGTACTCGTCGACGTGCCCGAGGACGCGCGGATGCTCAAGGCCGAGATCTTCGGCCCGGTGGCGCCGATCATCTCGTTCACGTCCGACGACGAGGTGCTGGCGAAGGCCAACGACACCGAGTACGGCCTGGTCGGATACGTCTTCACCCGTGACCTCCAGCGGGCGCTCAGGTTCACCGAGGGGCTGCATACGGGAATGCTCGGCATCAACCGCGGTCTGATCTCGGACCCGTCAGCGCCGTTCGGAGGCGTGAAGCAGTCCGGGATCGGCAGGGAGGGGTCGCACGAGGGCATCCTCGAGTACCTCGACCTCACCTACGCGGCGATCGACCTACCGTGACCGACCTGCTGCTCCGGGCGCCCGCCGCCGCTCATCGCGCCCCGTGCACACATCACGCCGACGTTCCGGAGAGGCACTGACATGCTCGAGACCGTCCGCGGACCACGCCAGCTGATAGTGGGCGAAGGGGTCGCGCAGAACATCCCACGAGTGGTGGCCGAGAGTGGCTCACGCGTCCTCATCGTGACCGACCAGGTTCTTCTGGGGCAGCCGGGCGTGGCCGAGATCGTGGCCGCCGTGCGGGAGAAGGTCGAGGCCGTCGAGGTTTTCTCCGACGCGACTTCTGACGTGCCGCTCTCCGATGTCGCCCTGGCCGTCTCGGTCGCGGCCAAGGTGGACGCCGACGTCATCCTCGCCATCGGCGGTGGCACGGTGATCGACCTCGCCAAGATCGTCGGTGTCATCCGGCGTCACGGTGGGACGCCGCGCGACTTCTACGGCGAGTCGAAGGTGCCGGGGCCGACGGTGCCTCTCGTCGCGGTACCGACGACGTCAGGCACCGGCTCCGAGCTCACACCCGTATCGGTGTTGACCGACCCGGACCGCGCGCTCAAGGTGGGGGTTTCCAGCGTCCACATCGTGCCCGACTTCGCCATCGTCGACCCCGAACTCACGTACACCTGCCCGGCGACCGTCACCGCCCACTCCGGCATCGACGCGTTCTGCCACGCCGTGGAGAGCTACACCGCGCGACCCCGGGCCCACGGACCGCGCGACCCGGTGGAGCAGGTCTTTCTCGGCCGCAACCCGATCACCGACCACTACGCGCTCCTGGCCGCGGAGCGGATCGCCCGTAGCCTGCGTCGTGCCGTCCGGGACGGCGGCGACACGGACGCGCGCGCGGACATGTCCTACGGGTCCATGCTCGCCGGGCTCGCCTTCTCCCACGCGGGCAACGCGGCCCCGCACGCTCTCCAGTATCCCATCGGCGCCGCCACGCACACGCCGCACGGCCTGGGCGTCGGACTGTTACTCCCCTACGCGCTGGACGCGGCAAGGGATGCCATCGGCGACCGGTTGGCCATCCTCGCCGGGGTGTGCGGGCTCGACGTGAGCGACGCCTCGGACGCCGAGGCCGCAGACACGTTCCTCGGCTGGCTCGACGGGCTCCGTGCCGACATCGGCATCCCTCCCACCCTGGCGGACATCGGCGTGGCGCGCGCCGACCTCCCGCGCTTCGCGGAGATGGCCAGTGGCGTCACCCGCCTGATCCAGAACCATCCGGGCCCGACCGACACCGCCAGCCTGACCGCGATTCTCGAAGCGGCCTGGACCGGGGACCGCACACGACAGTCCTGACTCGGAGCAGAGACAGTTACCGGCCTTTCGCAGGATGACGACGTCCGTGCCCCACCTCGGGTGTCGGAATGTCCGGCTACGCCATCGCGCCCGACGTCGCAGCCTTCCTCGATCCACTCACCCCGACCAGGCGGTGATGCTGATCCATGACGGATGCGGCGGAATCGCGAAGGACCCAGGACCAGCACGCGGGCCATAAGATCCACCTCTATGGTCCGCACCACGCCTCCGCGTCCCTGGACATCACCGCGCTCTTCCCCGAACTGCGGGAACACTCGAGCACGGCTACCCGCCTGCATCCCCGACCCGGCGCTCCGACCATTGGGGACAGCTCGGTCGGCGGACCGCTGCTGTGGCCGGCCGACGAGGTATGGCCGGTCTGCGACGACGCCGGGGCGCACGAGCCATACAACCTGACCACCCCGGCGGCCTTGCGCCGCAGGCGGGAGATCCTCGCGACCGCGGAGGCTCGGGAGCCATTGCCGGGCGGGGACTTCTTGACCGCCGAGGAGCGGGCCGAGCTCGATGCGGCCAATGCTCTGGACCTGGACGACCTGATCGAGGATCCCATCCCGCTGGTCCCGGTCGCGCAGCTCTACCGACGAGACATCCCGGATTACGCCGGTCCCTACGACACCGACCTGCTCCAGGTGCTGTGGTGCCCGGTAGACCACTCGGACCGGCACTACAGCCCTCGTGTCTCCCTCTACTGGCGCGACAGTTCCGCCGTCGGCCCACAGCTCGAAGCGCCTCCCGAGCCGCTGGTGATCAGCGACATGTACCTGCCGGTGCCGTGCGTGGTGCACCCCGAGCAGGTCCGCGAGTACCAATACGCCGACCTGCTCCCCGATGACCTACGCGAGCGGATCGACGAGTGGGATGACGACGAGGACGAGAGCCGTCCGCACTATCAAGCCGACTTGTCGTTGGCGCCGGGATGGAAGGTCGGCGGGTACACGAACTGGTCACTGACCGATCCGTACCCGATGGATTGTGCTGTCTGCGGCACCACGATGACCTTGATGTTCACCGTCGACTCGGGCGACTGGAACGGCATGCATTGCAGCTGGCGCCCGTCCGAGGAGAACCCGGCCGCGTCGCCAGACATCGTCGGTGTGCAGATCGGGCGCGGCTACTCGCTGTACACCTTCCGCTGCCCCGAATCATTCGACCATCCGCCGGCCACCGCCATGCAGTGACCCGGCCTCCCTCCATGGCCTACCGGCCTCTCGAGCGGACTCAACTCGACGTCGGTGGACGCCGGTAGCCGGTGCCCTCGCCGACTGCTTTCGCAGGTCGAGGCCGGGACCCGGCGCCATTATGCAAGAGTGACTCACGTTGCCCGGGCCGCGCAGGCCGTACCCGCGGCTCGTCGCCGCGGTAGTCCTGTTGGCGCTCGGCGCGGCCGTGGCCTGGGAAGCGGCGACACGCTGGGGCTGAGCCACGCCCCCGCCGCAGGCCCGCGCGAGGACGCTGTCGCCGCGTCGGCGCGGACGCCCGCGCCGGTCCCGCCGTTGGCGTCCCTCGTCGTGCCCGACGAGCCGCGCCTCACGAAGGCCGCAGCCGCCGTCGCCGACGCGGTCGTCTTCCGCGGCCTACCCCGGCCGGTGCGCGTTCCGGCCCCGCAGTACGCCGTCGGCCGCCTGGCCTGGGACCCGCACACCGGGCCGGCGCAGGTCACGGCGGAGTGGGCGTACCGCACGTTCTCCGGCGACCCGACCACTGTCGCCGCGATCGGGCAGGCCATGGCGCTGTCCCGGCAGGCCGTCACCAAAGGCCTCTACATCGGTCCGTACGCCGACCGGTCGGTACGGGCGCTCGGGCTGGAACCGCCGCCCATGGACAACCACACCTATGTCAGCCGTCCGACGGCCGCTTCCCGGTAGCCGCGACGGCGCTCGACCCGGTCACCCACTCCCCCCGCTGACGGCCGCCATCATGATCAGGGTACGTCGCCGCCGCCGGCTCATGAGCGCGAAGCAGGCGGTGAGCACCACCAACTCCAGCTCGGCCCAGTCGCCGGTGACCTCGACACGGATCGGCCCGCCGAATCGGCCGGGAAGGCGCACCGCGAGGCGGTGTCCGTCGCGTACCAGCTCACCCCCACCGTGACCGGGCATCCACCGGGCCACCCCGCCGGGCCCCGGCACGTGTGACCAGCCCGGATCGAGCCGAACCGGCACGCCGTGCTCGCCTCGGGCGGTGAACCCGATGCGTCGGCGTCCGGTCGGTTCGACAGTCCACCGGCCGGTGCCGGTGCGGATCTCACCGCACCGCCAGGTCCAGCCGGTACGCAGCGAGGCGTGCGCCGCGGAGTCGAGGACGAAGACCCCGTCCTGTTTGCGTACGGTCAGCGCGGTCATCGGTTCGCCCCCGCCGGGCACGACCGGGGCAGGCCGAGGATGAGGATGACGCCGACGCTCAGGTGCAGCAGCGCGAGGGTCACCTTCGCGCCCCCGCCGACGCCACTGGGTGGGCCGGCCACCACCGCGGCTCGTCCAAGGGAAAGGTTGTTCGTCATGGCCTGAGTCTGCGGACCGGGCCGGGCCCGACGCGTCGGCCCAGACGCCGCTGCGGCCACGTCTCCCGGTGGCTCGGCGTACTACCAAAGAAGGTGGTCCGGCCCCCCGCGACCCCAGTAGCCTGCGCGATGTGGATGCGGCGACGTGCGAGGTCAAACAGCCGAGGGCGTGGCGTTTCGTCCCGGTAGGCGTGACGACCGTGGCGGTCGGCGTCCTCGTCGCGACCATGCTGTGGTCCGGCACCCGTTCCAGCTCCACCGGTCTGATCGGCCTCGACGTCGCGCTGGCGGTAACCGCCCTGATCCTCGTTCCGGTGATCCTCCGCCACCCGCAGGTCGGTGGCGTGCTGGCCGGCCTGCTCGTCGCGCTGTCCGCGGTGGCCACGCCGGTGGCCAGCTTCGCGGTGCTCTTCACCGCCCGCAACCGGCCGTTTCGGCACGCAGCGGTGGTGGCGGCGGTCGGCGTGGCGGGCGAGGCCGTGCAGGCGTCCTGGCGGCCGGTGCCCAGCCTGCCGTACGGCTGGCGGCTGGTGCTGATGACGATCGCGTACGCGGCCCTGCTCGGCTGGGGCACCTGGGCACAGGCCCGCAACGCCCTGCTGGCGGCGCTGCGGGACCGGGCCCGGCGGGCCGAGCAGGAGCAGGAGCGACGGGTCGGCGAGGCCCGGGCCGCGGAGCGCCACCGCATCGCACGGGAGATGCACGACGTGCTGGCCCACCGGCTGTCCCTGCTGGCGGCGGCCGCCGGCGCGATGGAGTACCGGCCGGACGCACCGCCCGAGCGGCTCAGCGCCGCCGCCGGGGTGATCCGGGCCAGCGCGCACCACGCCCTCGACGAGCTGCGCGAGGTCATCACCCTGCTGCGCAGCGACGACGCCGAGTCCCCGACCGACGCACCACCCGGGCAGACCCTCGTTGACCTGCCGCGCCTGGTCGACGAGGCGCGGGCCGCCGGGCAACAGATCGAGATCGACGATCCGCTCGGGCCACCGGCCGAGATCCCTGCCACGGTGGGCCGCACCGCGTACCGGATCGCTCAGGAGGCGTTGACCAACGCCCGCAAGCACGCGGCTGGCCAGCCGGTCCGCCTGGTGCTCGGCGGCGCGCCCGGCGCCGGCCTGAGCATCACGGTGAGCAACCCGACCACGCCCGACAGCGGCGTCACCGGCGGCGCCGGCACCGGCCTCATCGGCCTCGCCGAACGGGCTGAGCTCACCGGCGGTCGGGTCACCCACCACATCGACGCCGCGGGTCGGTTCCACCTCGCCGCGTGGCTGCCATGGCCGCGGTGACCGCCCCGATCCGGGTCGTCATCGTCGACGACGATCCTCTCGTACGGGGAATGCTCACGCTGATGCTCGACGGCGCCGACGGGATCGCCGTGGTGGGCGAGGCCGCGGACGGCGCCACGGCGATCACGGCGGTGGACCGGCACCTGCCCGACGTGGTGCTGATGGACATCAGGATGCCGGGCGTCAACGGCATCACCGCCACCGAACGTCTGCGCCGCCGCCATCGGCCACCCGAGATCATCGTGCTCACCACGTTCGACACCGACGAGCACGTGCTGCGGGCCCTCCGCGCCGGCGCGAGCGGCTTCCTGCTCAAGGACACCCCGCCCGAGCAAATCAGCCAGGCGGTACGCGCGGTCGCGGCCGGCCACCCGATGCTGTCTCCGGGCGTGACGCGCCGACTCATGCAGCGGGTCGCCTCCGGGGCCGAGTCCTACGAGCAGGCGCACGAACGGTTGGCCCTGCTCACACCGAGGGAACGCGACGTCGTGCGGGCCATCGGACAGGGGCGCTCCAACGCCGAGGTCGCCAGCGAGCTGCTGATGAGCGTGACGACGGTAAAGGCCCACGTCTCGCACATCCTGACCAAGCTGGATCTCGACAACCGTACCCAGATCGCCCTGCTCGCCCACGACGGCCGGCTCCTCTGACGCGCCTCACCGGCTCCCAAGCCAGCAGGGTCGGCAGGACGAGCAGGCCAGCGTCGCGGCGAGGTCTCTCGGCAGGTGCGGGTCGTGTTCCTACGATGGGGAAACAATCAGGGCGTGTAGACGATCGCCATGCGGGTGATGACGCCGCGCTCGGTGGCTACCGCGACCATGGCCCGCTTGTTGAGCGCGAACCACGCGGCGAACTGTTTGTCCGTCATGGGACATGTGCCCCCCTTCTCCGGGGCGTCCATACACACGCCCCCCTGGGCGTCCTCCCACGTGAAGTAGTCGACCTCGTCGGCGAGCGGCACGGTGACCTTGGTATGGCTCTCCTCCGTGATGTACTCCAGGTGCGTACACCGGCCGTCCGATCGTTCGATCTTGAATGCCCGGCAGTACGCGTCGCTGGTCATGAGGAGGACCGGTTCCACAACGGCGGAGGCATTCGCCGGGTCGTAGGAGTGCAGCGTCACCACCGACGTGATGCTGCCCTGGGTGAGGTCGGCGAATCGGGGCTGCGGTACGGTCGCGTCGCTTGCCGGCGTACCTGTGGGGGTGCCCGGCGGATCGCTCGCGGGCCCGCCGAGGCCCGAGACGGCCGACGGTGACGCGGTTGCGGCGGAGGAGGCGTCCGGCGAGCCGGTGCCGCATCCTCCGACCAACACGACCAACAGCAGCGCGACGAGCAGCTTGCTTCTCACAGCTTCGTGACCTCCACACGGGCGAACGCGGCGCGGGCGTCGCCGCTGATAACGTCATCGATGACACCGAATGTCAACCGGCCGGCCGTCAGAGACGGCGGCCCGAGCGTAGCGGTGATCAGTGGCGCATCGTCGACCTCGACGGTCGCCTTGTCGCCCTGCACGACGACTTCCACCCGGCGTGCATGCCCCAGGACGGCTCCGGCAACTGCGGCCCGCGCCTCCTGGGTGACGCCGGCGTCGGTGTCCACGCCCAGTCGGACCTCGGTCTCGCAGAGCGACACGAGGTAGGCGTTCGCACCGGCCATCCGGAACCAGATCGCCGCACACGCTCCCGGGGTGAGGACCGTCGCGTCGACGCTGACCGTCTGATCCTTGAAGGAGTCCTTCGGACCGTGGCAGCGGTACACCGGCGACATCCCGGTCCGGGCCTCGAGCCGCCCGTCGCCGAAGACGCACCGGCCCTCGGCCTCGTCGCGGCTATCCGTCCACTGGCCAGGCCGGTCCAGACGGTCGATAATCGCCGGACGTCCCGCGACCCGGCTCGACGACGAGGTTGGCCCGGGTGTGCCCGCGCCACCCGTCGTGATCGGAGCGCCGCTCTGCCGATTCCCGGCCACCCCCAGCCGGGGCAGCAGCTGAGCGGTGAGGATCCCCGTCACGCCCAGCGCCAGCACTGCCACACCGGCCAGGACCTTTCGCCGCACCCGGCCGGGCCGCCGGCGGCCGGGCCGCCGGCGGCCGAAGCCGAACCTGCTGGTTCGCCGGGCCGCCGTGGCCGCCCGGAGCAACTCCGGGCGGATCAGTTTGGTCTTCACGTCGGTATCCAGGTCCAGCAGCAGGTCGAGCAGTTCGTGCGCGGTGGGCCGCTCCGTCGGGTCCTTGGCCAGCGTGCGGGCCACCACCTCGCGCAGCCGGTCCGGTAACCCGGACAGCTCCGGCGGCTGGGTCAGGATCCGGGCCGCGGTCGCCGCGGGCGAATCGGCCCGGAACGGGGTATGCCCGGTGCCGGCGTAGGTGACGACCGCGCCCCAGGCGAACACGTCCGCGGCCGGGCCGACCACGGCACGGTGTTCAGTGTCGAAACGCTCCGGCGCCATATAGGCGACCGTTCCGACCATCTGATCGGTACGGGTGTGCTGACTGGTCACCTCGAAGGCCCGGGCGATGCCGAAGTCGATGACCTTGGGGGCGCCCAGCGCCAACAGCACGTTGGCCGGTTTGAGGTCCCGGTGGATCACCCCGGCGCCGTGGATGGCGGCCAGCGCTGTCGCCACCCCGACCGCGACGCTGTGCAGGCTGCCTCCGTGGAGCGGGCCGTTGCGGGTGATCACCTCGGCCAGGCTGGGGCCGTCCACGTACTCGACCACCAGGTAGGGCGTGGGATGGTTGGGGTCGGCGTCGAGCACCTCGGCCGTGCAGAACGGCGGAACCTGCCGGGCCCGGTTGACCTCACTGCGGAACCGGCCGCGGAACTCGGTGTCGTCGGCGTACTCGGGCCGGATCATCTTGACCGCGACCAGCCGGCCGTTGGCGTTCTGCCCGAGATAGACCGCGCCCATACCACCCTGGCCGAGCCGCCCGAGTAACCGGTAGCCCCCCAGGTCCACTGGATCACTCGGCAGGAGTGGATCAGTCACGCGCAGGACCTTACATCGAGGTGCGCACGCCCTCCTCGCGGCTACCGGCAATGGCAGCCCGGACACTCAGGACATGACGGCCGCCCGGCGTCCGGCGTTCCCGCGTCAGGTAGGCGGTGAGCCGCTCGATCCGCGTTCCCGCCGAACACATCGGCCTCGGTGCGCGCTCGACGAGCTGTTCCGAGGTGACCCGCAGTGCGGCGGCGGCCAGACCTTCTTCATCCTGCTTACCGGTTGGCTTCGACGTGGTGCGGAACGAGGATGGCCTGCGACGATCGGGGTCGCTCGCCGTGGGCAGCAGCGCAGTTTGACCAAGATCTTCCAGGTCTTGAGGGTGGCGATCGCGCGTTCGCCGCGGGCGCGGATTTTCGCGTGGGCCCGGTTCACGGCCTTTTGCCGGCGTGACAGCTTCGGACGGAAGCGGCGTCGCTTGACTGGAGTGCGCACGCTGCCGCGGGCGCCTTGGTAGCCCTTATCGGCGAAGGTCATCGCGTCTGCCCTGCTCAGCGTGTCGATGATGCCGTGGGTTCGGGCTGTGGTCAGGTCATGGACCGCACCGGGCAGCGCTGGCGACGCCCAGACGAGTCGGCCAGCGACCTCGGCGATGACCTGCACGTTCACGCCGCGCTCTTCGCACCGGAGGTCGCGGCTCGCGTTCCGGCCTGACCGCAGCAGCCGGCTTACCGCGTCTGGCGGCATGGCCGTGGGCTTGGTCGGCGGTGCGACGCTCGGCTTCGCCGGCGGCACCGACGAGATCTTCGACTCGTTCGGCGGCGAGGACGAGGGCGGCGAGGACGAACGCTGACGAGGTTGTCCCTTGTGGACTTCCCGGCACGGGCGATGATCTAATTCAACCCGATTCGCCCAAGGTAGCCGGAATCCAGGCTACGTGGAAAAGGAGTATTCATGCCCGTCACGGCCGACCTCACCAAGCTGGTCGACAAGGCGTACCAGGACAAGACCCTCGCCGAGTTGGTCGACGCCCCGGTGTCCGCCCTTGCGGGGGTCAGCGACGGTGGTGCGAAGCTGCTCAAGGAGGCGCTCGGCATCGTCACGATCGGTGACCTCGGCCGCAACCCGTACTTCCGCACGGCCAACGCCCTGGTCGACCTGGCCAAGTAACACACTCTCCCGACGATGCCCGGGCGGCCACTTCCCTTGGCCGCCCGGGCATCCGTTACCCGTTCGTTCCGTTACCCGTTCGTATGGATCGACGCGGTGACGATGAAGGTCCGCGAGCACGGGCGGACGGTCAACGTCCAAGGGCTTGTCGTGGTCGGGGTCCACGCCGACGGCTGACTCGCGAATGGGTGATGACGGACCGGGATCTCGCCGGGTATCGGGCCGCTCGGGGTGGCGGCCGCCGGTTGCCGGCACGTTCGGATCCGGTTGCCGCTCCGCGCGTCTGGTCCGGCGGCAACACCGGGGCCCGGGGTACCGGTCGCCGTGCTGGACACCGGCATCGACGCCGACTACCCGGACCTGGTCGGCCAGATCGCGGGCGCCCACAGCTTCGTACCCGGCGTGGACGTGACCGACCGGCACGGGCACGGCACGCACGTCGCCTCGACGATCGCCGGCCCCGGGGTCGCCTCCGGCGGGGTCGAGAGTGGTGTCGCCCCCGGGGCGAGCTGCACATCGGCAAGATCCTCGACAATCAGGGTGGGGCCAGGACTCCTGGTTCATCGCCGGCATGGAGTGGGCCGCGCGGGACGAGCACATCAAGATCGTCAACATGAGCCTCGGCGGCGCCCTCACCGACGGCACCGACCCGATGAGCGAGGCGTCAACCGGCTCGCTGTGGCACGCGGCCACCGCCAGATCTGACGTTATGTCTACAGCAGACAGACGATCACGGTGGCCGGACCTCGTCCACCCGGCCCACCAGCTACATCTCAAACGGCGGCGGCTGCCGTACTAGGAAATTAGGTCGTGATGGGGTTCGGCCGGCTTGTCCTGTATCGACGTCGATGCAGTCCGCAGGCGCCGCACTTCGGCCGCAAACGATTCCACGGTGGGCCGCTGGAACATCAACGCCATCGGCAGATCCGCCCCGAACGTCTCCCGCAACTCGTAGATGACCCGGGTAATCAGCAGCGAGTGGCCACCCAACTGAAAGAAGTTGTGTCTGACCCCGACGGTCGGAAGATCCAGCACGGTGCCCCAGACCTTCGCCACCGCAGCCTCCACCTCGTCCCTCGGAGCCACGAAGTCGGGTTCGGCCACATCGGGGTGCGGCAGGCGGCCACGGTCCACCTTCCCCGTTTCGGTCATGGGCAGTTCGTCGAGGACGACGTAGGACTGCGGGATCATCGCCGAGGGCAGGTGTGCGGCGAGGTGATCGCGCAAGGGCTCGGTGTGCAGTACCGCGCCGGGCGACCGGTCGGCCGGGACGACGTATGCGACCAGCAGCGCCTCCGACGCGTCGCCGTCCTCGGGTACGACCGCCATCACCACCGCCTGGGCGACGTCGTCACGGGACCGCAGGAGGGTCTCCACCTCCCCTGGCTCGATCCGAAGCCCATGGAGCTTGATCTGGAAGTCCGCCCGGCCCAGAAACTCGATCAGTCCGTCGGACCGCCACCGGCCGAGATCGCCGGTCCGGTACATCCGCGCGCCGGATGCGCCGATGAACGGATCGGGGATGAACGCCTCTGCCGTCAGACCACCCCGGCCGGTGTAACCGCGGGCGAGAGGTCCACCACCGACGTATATGGCGCCGGGGACGTTTCGCGGCACCGGATTGAGGTCGTCGTCGAGGAGATAGATCCGGGCGTCGACGATCGGGCGGCCGAGCAACGGCCTGTCCGGCCACGCGGCGACCGGTTCCACCAGCCGCGGAGCCGTGACGACGTTGACCTCGGTGGAGCCGTAGTGATCATCAAAGATTACTCCCGGCAGGCCGGCGCACATGGTCCGCATATTCGGGGTGATGACGAGGCGGTCGCCGGTGGTGATGAGTTCCCGCAACGTGCAGACGTCCTCGGGGCGCTCCACCGCGTGGTCGGCTAGCTGCTGCATGGCGGCCACCGGCAGCAGGACACGGTGGATCCGGTGCTGCCGAATGAGGCGTGCCAAGGCGCTGATGTCGTAGCGCTCGCGGTCAGAGGCGATCACCGCGCAACCACCCGTCCACCAGATCGACAGCAGCTCCAGGGACGCGACGTCGGCGGTGATGGGAAAGTACTGGAGGACTGCCTGCCGGTCGGCGTACCGGTCACGACACCAGTCGAGCAGCGTCAACTGTGGGCCCTGCGTCATGGCGATGCCCTTGGGTCTGCCCGTCGAGCCCGAGGTGTAGATGACGTACTGCAGGCTGTCGCCGTCGGTCGTAGACGGGACTGCGTCGTCCGGGAGGTCGGCCATCGCCGCCGCCGTGACGTCCATCGTCGTGAAGGGCACACTTCCGCTGGGAAACCGCTCCGCGGTGACCGCATCCGTGATGAGCACGTCGGCGTCGCTGTCGGTCATCGACGAGATGATGCGAAGGTCGGGATACTGCGGCTCGAAGGGCAGATACGCGGCACCGGCCTTGAGTATGCCGAGGACGGCCACCGCCAGGTCGATGCCACGCGGCACGGCCAAGCCGACCAGTCGCTCCGGTCCCGCGCCCCGATCCTGGAGGGCGCGCGCGAGCCGGTTCGCCCGACGGTCGAGGTCGAGGTAGCTCAACTTCTCCTCACCGCAGATCACCGCCAAGTCGGACGGGGCCTTGGCGACCCACTCGGCCATACCCGACAGAACGCTGCGAGCCCGCCCGTCCGCGACGGTACCCAGGTCCAGATCCTGTGACATTCGCCCTCCCAAACTGTCCGTGTCGTTCATGCTCACCGCCTGCCTGTGCTGCTGACCGACGCTGGGAGGCGGCGCGGCCCACGCAGCATCGGGCCGTACGCCCAGACGATCTCCGATGTGGGAATGGCCAGATCGATCTTGCCCAGACGGCGGAACAGGATCTGCAGCCCGAGTTCCGCCTCGATACGGGCGAGATGGACGCCGAGGCAGAGGTGCACGCCGTGCCCGAAGGCCAGGTTCGAGCCGTCCTGCCGTCCGACGACGAAATCATCCGGGTCGGCAAACCGGGCGGGGTCGCGATTGGCCGCGGCGATGGAGATCAGTACAGCGTCACCGCGCCGCACCTGGACCTCGCCGAGCTCCAGGTCCTCGGTCGCGTACCGGTAGACCGTGGCCTGGATAGGTGAGTCGATCCGCATCATCTCGTTGACGCCCTGCGCCCACCCCACCTCCCCAGCTTCGAGCCGCGCGCGTTGCTCGGGGTGGGTCAGCAACCGCAGGATCGCGCACCCGAAGAACTGCACCGTCGTCACGTGCCCGGCTCCGAGGATGCCGAGGACCATGCTGCGCAGCTCACGGTCGCCGGCCAGGTCACCCTTCTCGGTGTGTGTGATGAGCAGGCTCATCACGTCATCCCCGCGGTGCGCCCGCTTGTAGGAGATCAGATGGTCGACGTAACCGAACAGCTCCTCGTAGAGTTCCGGCCCAGCGCCGTGGGCCAGGCCGGCCCGGTAGAACAGCTCGAAACACCTGGCGGGATCCTTGCGCTGGTCCTCGGGGATGCCGAGCACCTCGTGGATGATGGCTACCGGGACCGGCAGCGCGAACCCCGAAACCAGGTCGATGTCGGTCTCGCCGATGAGCCGGTCCACCGCGGCGTGGCAAACGCGTTCCATCATCGCCGTCCACCGCGTCACCGCCTGCGCGCTGAACGCCCCGTTCACCAGCTTGCGCAGCCGCGCGTGCTCCGGACGGTCGAGATTGAGCAGCCCTCGGGCCCGGTAGGCGTCGTCGGCAACCTCAGGGTTGAGCCACTCTCCCCCGTTGCGTCCGTCATTGCTGAGCCGGTGGTCGGCCAGCGCCGCACGAGCCAGCGCGTACGACGTCACGAACCAGGTCGTGCCGACACCGTGTGGGCTGTAGACAGCGCTCACCGGAGCCCTCTCCCGTAGCCAGGCATAGTTCGGGTAGGGATCCGGGTCGCTGACCTCCCGCGCTCCGGGTCTTATCGGGGATCGCATGTCGGCACACCTCACCAAGGTTTGTTCGGCTACGTCAGGAGTTCTCCGGCAGCGGGTCGTCGGTGCCTACCGTCACGATCGCGACCGATGCAGGCACCGCCGCATCAGCTCGGCGAGCTGCTGCGTGGCCCCGTCCTCCCGAATGAAGGAGTCCGCGACCCGCTCCCGGACACCGGCTTCCTGCTCCTGGCTCAGCTTGTGCATGCTCTCCAACCGCTGAACCTCCATCCGGAAGGCACCCACGCCGGGAAGCAGCTGGTGGAAGTAGTCCATCGAGTCGTGCATGTCCCAACCGGCTCCGAAGCGGCCCTCGAGCGCCTTCACGGTCGCCGTGATGACGGCCATCGTCTCGGGGCCCTGATCGATGGCGGACAACACTCCGGAGGCGTGCACGGCCGCGAAGTTCCAGGTCGGCGCGGCCGGACGGTAACCGTAGACTGTCGGCGAGACGTATCCGTGCGGGCCAGCGAAGATCAACATGGCGGGGCAGCCGCTCCCGACGGACTGCCATTGCGGATTGACCCGGTTCATGTGCCCGTAGAGGTACAAGGTCTCGCCGCCGGGGCCCGCCGGGTCGAGGATGACCGGGACGTGGCTCGCTTCCGGAGTGCCGCCGCGAACGGTGATAAGCGTCGCCAGCGGGCTGCCGGCCATCAGCTCGAGGACCTCGGCCTGGTCATGGGAGCGGTACATCGGAGGTACGTACATCCTGGATTCTCCTCTCACTCACCGCGGAGTACAGCGTCGATCTGCTCCGGCGACATGGCCGCTATCTCGGCGACCACGTGCTCCTCCATGGCCCGCGCCAGGTCGGCCAGGACGGGATGGTCGAACACCCCGCGCAGTGGGAACTGAGTGTCGAATGCCTGGTTCAGCCGGGCGAGCAGACGGGCCGCGGTCATCGAGCTACCGCCGAGGGCGAAGAAGTCGTCCCGTACGCCCACACGCTCGACACCCAGCACCTCGGCGCCCGCCCGGCAGATCATCCGCTCCACCTCGGTCCGGGGAGCCAGGTACGGCGTGACGTCGGCCTGCTGCTCCGGCGCTGGGAGCCGCCGCCGGTCGACCTTGCCGCTGGCCGTCATCGGCAACTCGGCCAACTCCACGAACACGTGGGGCCGCATGTAGTACGGCAGGAAGCGGGACAGCGCGCTCCGCAGATCCTCGGCCTTCGGCAGCGGCGCACCGGGTGTGGCGGGCACCAGGTAGGCGACGAGTGACTGCGTGCCGGACGCTCCGGTCACGGCGGCGACGGCCGCCGCGCCCACCCCGGAGCAGGACAGCAGGGCCGCCTCCACCTCACCGGCCTCGATGCGGTAGCCGCGCACCTTGAGCTGCCCGTCCCGACGGCCGAGGTACCGCAGGTTACCGTCGACACGCCATGAGGCCAGGTCACCGGTGCGGAAGAGCCGAGCAGCGGGCACCTGTGAGAACGGGTCCGGAACGAAGCGGTCGGCGGTCAGTGCCGAGCGGCCGCGGTAGCCCCAGGAGACGGCCGGACCGCCGAGGGCGATCTCCCCGACCGCGCCGCGCGGCACGAGCCGACCCAGCTCATCGAGGAGATACACACGGGTGGCGCCGATCGGACGACCGATGGAGTTGTCGTCCCACGGGGCGCGCACGGCAGTGGTGGCCGTGGCGACGACCGTGTTCTCGGTGGGCCCATAGTGGTTGTAGACGTCGATGCCCGGATCGTCCTCGGCGCTCGGCCGGAAGACGTCCCCGCCTGTCAACAGGAACCGTAGGGACGTCCGGAGCCCGAGCGGGTGGCGCAGCAACTGTTCGGCCAGTGGCGTCGCGGCGAACATCACCGTGGTGCCTCGCTCGGCGAGCCAACGCACCATGACATCCGGCGCCGTCACGACGTGGTCCGGGCAGATGTCGAGCCGGGCGCCGGCGAGAAGCGCCGGCCACATCTCCCATACAGCGGCGTCGAAGGAGACGTTGGCGGTCTGCGCGACGCGGTCCCGTTCGGTGAGCGGGTACGTGGCGAGGTGCCAGCGCACCAGGTGCCCGCACTGACGGTGGCTGATCGCCAACCCCTTGGGAGCACCGGTAGATCCGGAGGTGTAGATGACGTACAGCAGGTCGTCGGTCGTGACAGCCACCGTCCGCGCGCCCGGGTACGGCAGCGCGGGGTATGGCGGACCCGCCGACACCACCGGACGGTCCACCGTTGGCGACGTCGACGGCGTGCCCGACATCAGGGTGTCGGCGTCGACCAACACTGCGGCGGCGCCGGCGTCGCGCAGTTGGTACGCCAGCCGGTCCGGCGGAGACGTCACGTCCAGCGGCAGGTACCCCGCACCGGCCAGCACCGCACCGACCATGCCGACCATGAAGATCGCGTTCCGCGGCAGGTGCAGGGCTACCACGTCGCCCGGTCCGACCCGGGCCTGCGCCAATCGATGCGCCACCGCATTGGCAGCGACCGCAAGCTCGGCGAAGGTGAGCGTGGTGACCCCGTCGGACACGGCCACGGCGTCCGGCGTTCGGGCGCACCGGTCGAGGAACAACTCGTTCAGGACCGGGCCCTCGACGTCGGCGGCCCTACCCGACGCGGCCAGCGCCAACAGCTGCGCGCGTTCTTCGGAACTGACCAGCGGCAGGCCGTCGACCGGCGCGTCGGGCGCCATGGTGCCGAGGTCCAGGATCCTCCCGAAGCGTCCCGCCAGCCCCTCCATCGCTGTCGGCTCGAACAGCTCCGCCGCGTACCGCAGGTAGCCCTGCACCGTGCCCTCGCTTGCCCTGAGGTCGACCTCAGTGTCGAAACGCATGGTCGGTGCCGTGGGCTCCACCAGTCGGCAGCAAATTCCCGGCAGATCCGGGACCGTGTTGGCGAGTTCGCCGTCCACGAGCCCGAACCAGTGTTGGAACAACGGATTGACCGTCGGGTCCGTGGGCAGGTCGAGGGCACGGACGACGCGGTCGAATGGGACATCCTGGTGATCCAGCGCCTCCAGGACCCGGTCCCGGACCTGCCGCACCAGCATTCGCAGCGTGGGTTGCCCGGCGAGGTCCGTCCGGATCGCCACGGTGGCCGTGAAGAAGCCGATGAGCGGCTCGAGGTCGGGGTCCATCCGTCCGGACATCGGCACCCCGACCACCACATCGGTGCATCCTGCGGTGCGTCCGAGCACGTACTGGTAGGCGGCCAGGGCGACCACGAACAGGCTGGTGCGTTCGGACATCGCGAGCCGTCGCATACGCTCCGTCACCGCCCGGCCGATCGACACCGGTTGCTGGACGACGTCGGCCAGCGGCTCGACCGGGCGGGGCCAGTCGGTCAGCCCTTCCATCAGGGCCGGTGCGCCGGAGAGCCGGTCGCGCCAGTAGGCGAGTTGGTTGGCCAGAGCTCCGCTGTCGGCCTCCGCGTGACGAGCCCGGGCGGCGTCGGCGTACCGCATCGGGAGGCGCTCCGGGACCGTGGGATCGCCGGTGACGAGCCGACGATAGGCCTCTGACAGCTCGCGCTCGAAGATGACCCGGGATGGGCCGTCGAACACAATGTGGTGGACGTTGTAGTTGAACAGGTGCCGGTCCTCCGCCACCCGAACCAGCAGCCCGCGCAGCAACGGGCCTGTCGACAGGTCGCAGGGGCGACTCCACTGTTCGACGGCGAGGCGCAGCGCACGATGTTCGGCATCCGGCGTACCGGCCACGTCCACACGTTCGAGGGCCATCGAGGCAGCCGGCAGCGACGCCATCTCCGGCCGTCCGGAGCGGGTCACTATCCGGCAGCGCAGCACATCGTGCCGTTCCGCGACCAGATGGACGGCCCGCTCCAGCAACGCGGGCTGCAACGGCCCGTCCAACCAAAAGGTCCGCGACACCATGTAGGTGGCGTCGGACCGGCCCAACTGGTCCAGCAACCAGAGGCGTTCCTGGGCCGGGGAGAGCACCGCGCCCGGCGGTGTACCGGCCGGTCCGCTCGTCGGCTGTTCGTACTGTGTCGTCATCGGCGCTCCTGCTGCTGGCCCGGCTGCGCGGCCCGGGCAGCCGTCAGCATGCGGCTGATCTCACCTGCGATCGCCCGGGCGTGCTCGTACAGGTAGAAGTGGCCACCGGGGAACATGCGAAGACGGAACGCCGCGGTCGTCCGCTCCCGCCACCGTCCGAGGTCGGTCTCGCGCACCCGCGGGTCCCGGACGCCGCCGAGGGCGAGAACCGGTGCCGCCAGCCTCCGGTAGGTGGGCCGGTAGGCGTGCAGCAGCCGCAGGTCATGGCGCAGGCCGTCGAGTACGAGAGACCGCATCTCCATGTCCGCCAGCAACGCCGGGTCGGTCCCACCGAGCCCGAGCACCCACTGGGTCAATGCCGCATCGTCACGTTCGAGTTC
Source organism: Micromonospora sp. DT4 (assembly GCF_049841675.1). NCBI lineage: Bacteria > Bacillati > Actinomycetota > Actinomycetes > Micromonosporales > Micromonosporaceae > Micromonospora > Micromonospora sp. DT4. The sequence goes on along the minus strand of NZ_JBNCKT010000017.1, from coordinate 38,725 downwards.
CGATGGCCGCACCCAACCTGCCTGCCGGCCGGCACAGGCGGAGACGATCAGTAGCTCCGGACCGGCGAGGGCCCGACACTCCAGCCACGCGGTCAGCTCGGCGGCGAGGACGGCCCCCATGCTGTGCCCGAAGAGCACGTACGGCGGACGCAACTCACTGCTGAGCGCGGCGCCGAGCGCGGGCACCAGCGCCCGGGGGTCGTCGCTGGCCCGCCCGTCCGGCAGCATCCCGCCGCGGGGTAGCCGCACCGGCTGGAAGTCGAACTCCGGTGCGAGTTCCAGCGCGAACTTCCCGTATGCGGAGTGCTCCCCGCCCGCGTGCGGGAACCCGTAGACACGGGTTCGATCTCCTGCCGCCCGGCTGCCGAACGGCAGCAGGGTCTCGACGGCGAGCGCTTCGCTCACCGGGTCTCCAGACCGGTCAGACCGGCCGCCGCGAGGTCCGGTGCGGGCCGCGCGGCGGCGAGTTGCACAGAGGCGAGGATGTCCCCGGCGCGTACGGCCACGTTGGACAGCAGGGAGGAGGAGATCCCGTGCGTGTGCTCGGTGCCGCCCTGCAGATAGATTCCGCAACGGACATCCGACCGGGTGACCACTCGATAGTCCCGGCCGACCAGCAGTCGGCCGCGGTCGTCGCGTTCACACATGTCGCCGGCCGGCCCCAGGATGTCCAACGGATCGGTTGGCGCATAACCCGTCGCGTACACGATGTAGTCCACGCGCAGCGGGCTGCGCCGCCCGTCAGGCAGGAACACCAACTCGGCGGTCACCCCGCTGGCCGAGCATTCGGGTGGTCCCAGTGCGGACATGTGGTGCACGCGGAGCCGTCGATGACCGGTGACCTCCTCGCGATAGAGGCGGCCGTACAGGTCGTTCAGCAGGTCCATGTCAACGACCGAATAGTTGGTGTTGGCGTGGTAGTCGAAGAACCGCCGCTTGACCGGCTCCGGAGCACCGAAGTATTCGTCGACCGCGGCGGGGTCGAACACCCGGTTCGCGAACGGAGAGTCATCGGAAGGGCTGTATCCGTAGCGGCCCAACACCGCGTGCACCTCGGCCTTCGCGAAGTGCCCGTGCAGATATGCCACCACCTCCGCCGCGCTTTGACCGGCACCGAGCACCGCGAACCGGTAGGGCTCCCCCGGGTCGAAGTCCGCCACTCGTGTCAGCAGCCCGGAGCTGTGCCAGATCCGATCGCTTTCGGTCACACCGTCCGGGAGTACCGGACGGAGTCCGGGCGCCAGTACGACGTTGCGCGCCCGCACCGTCTGCGCGAGCCCGTCGGGGTGACGGCGCGCCTGCACCTCCAGGTGCACCACCTCGCCGTCGCGAACCACCGGCCGGACGCTTTCCGCCTCGATGCCGTACCGGGTGGTCTCCGCTACCTGGGCTGCCGCCCATTCGAGGTAGTCGTGGAACTCCACCCGTGTCGGAAAGAGCGTCTTGTGGTTGATGAACGCCGACAGCCGGCCCCTGGCCCAGAGGTACGGAACGAATCCGAAGCGGCTCAGGGGATTGCGCGGCGTCGCCAGGTCCTTGAGGAAACTGACCTGCATCGTGGCGTCCTCGAACAGCATCCCGCGGTGCCAGCCGAAGGCCGGCTTGCGCTCGAGGAAGACCCGGCGCAGAGGGACGCCCGCCTCCGCTGCCTCCTCGGCCGCGATCGACAGTGCGAGGTTGGCCGGGCCGAAGCCCACCCCGACGATGTCGTACGCGTCCGCCTCGAACTCGACGCTTCCGGTCATGACGTCACCCCTTTGGCGCCGACGCTCCACTGGTTGACGATCTCGTCCCGTTCTTCCTCGGAGAGCAGCGCTATCCGGGACAGCCGAACTCCGGGCTCGCGGACCGCCTCGCCCAGAAGGTGCTGATAGTGCTGGACGATCTCCTTGGCAGTGGCCGCGTCGAAGAGTTCGGTCGCGTAGAGCAGACGACCGGCCATCGGTCCCGTGCCCGGATCCGTCAGGTGCATCTCCAGGTCGAAGCGGGTCCGCACCGATCCCGTCCGCAGCGGTCGCACGTCGAGTCCGGCAAGCCAGTCCCGCGCGCCCGCCGAGCCGTCCGCCGCGAGGTCGAACCATACTTGGAAGATGGGATTGTGCCGCAGGTCCCGCGGCGCGCCAGCTACCCGCACGATCTCGTTGAGCGGTAACTCCTGGTGCTCGTGCGCACCGAGCATCGCCTCGCGACACGCTATTACCAGCTGGTCAAAATCTGGATCATGCGCATCGGAGAGATCCGCCACGATCGGCAACGACCGTACGAAGAAGCCGATGAGCGGTTCGAACTCCACCCTCGTACGCGCGTTGAAGGGGCAGCCCACAGCGACGGCGCGGGTCCCGGGCGCGTAGCGCAGGAGCAGAGCCTGGAAGCCAGCCAACGCCGGAACGAAGGACGTGGTGCGATGCGCGGCGGCGAGCGCACGCACACGATCGGCCACGTCGTCGGGCACCCGAACCGCGATCTCGCCAGCCACATGGCTGGGTCGGGCCGGCCGCTCCCGGTCGGTTGGCAGTTGGAGTGCCGCCGGTACGTTACCGACGCGCTCCCGCCAATAGGACAGGTCGGAAGCCCGGCCACCTTGATCCGCGTGTCGCCGCTCCCAGGCGGCGAAGTCACCGAACTGGGCCAACAGCGGTGTCAGCTCCGGGGCGAGGCCCCGCGTGATGGCGGCGTAGGCGGCAGACAGCTCGCTCTTGAGGATCTCCAAGGACTCCCGGTCGAAGGCGAGATGGTGCACGGTGACACCGAAGGCGTGGTCGTCGTGGCCCAGTCGGGCCAGCCAGGCTCGCAAAGGTGGCACGCGGGTCAGGTCGAATCGGTACCCGGCCTCGTGACGTGCGAGGTCTACGGCAGCCGCCGCGGGATCGGGGCGGTCGGACAGGTCGTGCCGGCTCAGCAGCACGGTGGTCGGGTCGTCGACGACCTGGAACGGCTCTCGGTCGATGATGACGATCCGGCTACGCAACGCCTGGTGCCGCGTCACCACAAGCCGCAGCGCCTCAGCGAACGCGTCGACCGCCAAGTGGCCGCGTAGCCGGTAGGCGGCGTCGACGTTGTACTCCGCGCCACCGCCATTCGCCTCGCCGAGGAACCAGAGTCGGCGCTGGTCGCTCGAGAGCGGTTTTCGAGATTCGCCGTCGCTCGCGACAACGCCATACCGGGAATGTTCGCCCGACAGTCGTCGCTGCAGCAGCAGGTTCGCCTCGGGCGACGACAGCGATACAGGATTGGTCGACAATGTGGCATTCCTTCGGCCTCGAACGTGTGCTTCTCCGGCCGGCGGCACGCTATTCGGCGTAGCCATCCTGCGGTGAAAGTACCGCCATGAAGCGTGGTTGGGCAATCGAATCGGGATAGGCAGCCAGCGAAAGGTCAGCGCCAGTTACCGCCGGAAGACGGAACAGCGACGGCTTCAGGCGAGCGCGAAACAATAACGGAAGATGCTGCGACAATTCCACGATTCATGGTGTCGGAGGGCGGGCCTGCGCGAACCCCGCCATGGGCAGCCAGAGGACCGATTAGGCCGCAGCGAGCCGGCGCCGGACGACGCGGGCAGCCGGGCCACTCCAGGAGGCATGGGCCGACGTGAGCCGCCTCCGCATCGGCTCACGTCCCGCCGGCGGGACAGCCACCGGGGAGCCGGGAAACCCGTCAGGCCGGTGCCGACGCCACCGGTAGGGACGCGACCGCAGCCTCCGCCTTCTCACCAGGGGCGCGTCTACGACCACCCAGGGTGACGGTCACGCGGCCGCCGCCGATGGTCGTCCGCCGTCGCGAGATAGCCCCTGCCGGCTGCTCGACGATCGAGAAGAAAGCCGTACGGTCAACCACCGCTCCCTCGACAATCCGGGATTGCTCACCCTTTCGGCCAGGTGCGTGCAGCACCGCCCTACCAGGAAGGACTGCTCGTCGGGCAGGCTCCGCGGCGGCGTCCGCGCCGCTCGACCGGGTGCACGGAATGAGTGGCGTCTTCCTTCTTCTCAGCAGGCGCAGCTAACGGCACATCTGTCGGCGATAGCGCGGGAGGGCAGAACGGTGCCTCACTCGCGGGGTGTACGGATATTTGCATTCCCAGCTGCGGGACTCCGTACGATGGGAACACCACGAGCCGCCATCCCGGCCACCGGAAGGTCAAGGCGCTGACCGGTGCCGAGATTGCCGGTGAATATCCTCGAATGGCTGCCAATTCCGATCCCCCGCAGCCGCCAATCTGATCCGATTGCCCACTCGACATCGCCACGCACGCGCGCGGCAGCCGCAAAACCCCAGCTCAGCGCGCACATGAGGAGCAACAAAACGGCCCGGCAGGGACAGCGGGCACCCGCACCGCAACCGCACCGAGCAGAGCGCCCACGGCCGCCGAAAGGTCACGGCCGGCCGCGATCCACTTTCCGGAGCGGGATTCGAGGGAATAGCTTCGATCTCTCGAATTGCAGGGACCGCAATAGCTAGAGAAGCGAGTCGGGCCAACCGCTCCACGCCCGCCAGATCCCCGGAAAATCAGGTAGCATCGAATTAGGTTACTCTCGGTTAGGGTGATGATTGACTGGTGCGGCCCGCCTTCCGCTCGGCTACTGTGGACTCGCTAGGACGATCTGATCGGGGGAGGCTATCTTGGCGAAGGTGACGAGGCTGCGCCACAATGCGGCGGCCGTTAGCCAGACGATTAGTTTGAACAACCGCACCATGCACAGCAGCAAGACCCGCCAAATCATGGTCACGCGGGTTGGGCTGAACATTCCCGCTAGCATCCTCTACGACGAATGGGAAAACGCCGGAAAGCGGCTTTCGGCTGTCGCCGACTCATCCGCTTGGTGCCTCGGAGACTGGCTGATTTTCGGGCAGCACCGATACACCGACCGCTACCGACGCGCCATCGAGTCCGTCGGACTGGACTACCAGACCCTGCGCAACTACGCGTGGGTCGCCCGTAGTTTCGACCTCTCTCGCCGACGCGACAATCTCAGCTTCCAACACCATGCCGAGGTCGCCGCGCTGCCGCCGCACGAGCAGGACTACTGGCTCGACCAGGCCGCCACGAACGGCTGGTCCCGCAATCAATTGCGACAGCAGGTGCGGGGCTCCCGCGACAGCGGCAAGCCCGGCCGAACGGACGAGGCTCTGCCCCAGCTCAGCGTGGCTGAGGAGCAGGTCAGCCGCTGGCGTGCGGCAGCGCGGAGCAGGGGCTGCAGCCTGGAATCGTGGATCGTCAAGCAGTTGGACGCGGCAGCCCTCGAGGTCCTCGGACGGCCGCTGTCCGCCTAGGCCCCGTCGGCTCATCAAAGCGGCGAGTGCGGGACACCAGCGATTGACGTCGCGAAATTGTTTGCGTATCATCCGATCCGGATTTCATCGATAGCGCCACACGGTGGACGACCGACAGAAGTGTGGAACAGACGGATTTATCCGCCATCCCGAGGGCCTCTCTGCCAGCCATTTCGGCGCATTTCGGGTGCGCGTCTATCAACACTTTGGGACGGGATTGAAGCTCCGAACCCAAGCCGCGTTGGAGGACATGCCATGGCATCTCAACTGGCCGAACTGACACCCCACATGGTGCACTACAACGAGCGGCTCTACGAGGATGGCACCTTCCGCTGGCTCCCATATCTCATGTATTTCCATCCGGCGGACTACCATTCCAAGGTGGTCAACACCGACGCCATCGGCTTCCGAATCACACACGGAAAGGACGAGCAGGCGTCCCCGGGTAGCCGGCTGCCTCGAGAGCCCGTCAAGCTTCTCGTGGGAAGCTCATCGGTATTTGGAGTGGGGGCGACGAACGATGCCGCCACCCTGCCGTCCCGGCTGTGGTCGCACCACGCACCACGGCGACCGTGGTTGAACTTCGGTGGTCGCAGCCACAACTCCACGCAAGAGCTGTTGCTCTTCATGCTCTACCGGCACCTGCTGCCGCCGGTCGAGGAAATCGTCATCTACTCCGGCTTCAACAATCTGGGGCTGGCCAAGTTGCCGGACCCGGTCCAGGGTGACCACGGCGCGTTCTACCTCTGCAACGACTACTTAGCGAAGGTCTCCGAACTACGAAAGCCGCAGCGGACCGCCGGCGGCCGGTTCCGCCGACAACAGGCCACGAACACCGACGCCGAAGCCCCGGTCAAGAATGTGGATCAACAGATCGCCCACGCCGCCGACCTGACCCTCCGACACCTCGACACGTGGCGGGTGTTCGCCAGCGCACTCGGTGCTCGACTCTCCTTCGTGCTGCAGCCACTGGCCCCGTGGGTACGCGAGCGGCCGGCCGCTGAGGAAAAGGCGCTCTTCCGCGAACTGGACGAACGCTTCAGCTTCACCGCGATGCACGGAGACGTGACACAGCCGGAGGTGGGTCAGCGATATGCGACCGCGCTGCGCGACGGCTGCTCACGGCAGCAGGTGAACTTCCTGGACATGAACAGCGTGCTCGCCGCAGCGGCCGGACCGGACGACTGGATCTTCGTCGACCGATGCCACTGCACCGACGCGGGCTACGACCTCGTCGCCCGCCTGCTCGCCGAGCACCTGACCCTGTCCTGACCGTGGAGGTACGGCGATGTCACTCCTGCGACGCATCTTCGCAAAGATCTTCCGGCGCAAGCCGAAGCCCAAGAACGATGCCTCGATCTACCCGATGTTCTGACCCTCACCGCGCAGTCGAAGACGAGGAGGCCGGATGACCGCGTACACCCCAGCGGAGAGCCAGGTCGCTTCGGGCAACAGCGGGCGGCTCGGATCAACCCTCCGCGCGGCATACCAGCGGGCCTGCGACCCGGAGTGTTTCCTGCCCGATGGTCAGCTGACCGACGCGCTGGACGCGGAGTTCGACCGGTTCAGCGAGACGTTCGTCCAGTCGACACGGATCGACGACAGGTGCCGCCGCGCGGCCTCCTGGTCCTCGCGGCAGGCCGAGCGTCACCTTGCCCTGGTCGACGCCGCTGACGCTGAAGCGGCATCGGCTCTGGTCCGGCGCTCGGCCCTCGCTTGTGCACCGCTCGCCATCGTGCAGGGCAACTGGCTCCAGTGGTTGAGCAGCCCAAGCGGGGCCGAGGATCCGGTCCGCCTCCGACTCCTCGCGTTGTACGCCTCGGATCTCGGCGTTGGCCGGCCCCGGGCCTCGCGCGGCACGGCGTACCTCAGCATGTTGCGGGCGCTCGGGCACGCCGAGCACGCGGCTCCCGTCGCGGCGCTCGCCCTCGACGACCGCATCGCCGACACGGCGTTCCACCTGCCTGCGGTACTCCTGACCGCGGGTCGGCGGCCCGACGATTTCGTCGCCGAAATCGTGGGCGCCGACCTCTGCCTGCGAGCGGTCGGCCTGCTGCCCGCGCTGTTCGTCGTTCGGAAGCTCGTCGCCCGGGCTGCGGACTGGAACTCCCTGGACGGGTCGACCGCGCGGGGCCAGGACGCGCCGACGGCCCTGAACCAATCGCTCGCCGTGGCCGAGGCGCTGACGTCGACCAGCCCGGAACTCGCGCTCGGCGTGGCGCGGGGCTTCCACTGGGCGTTCAAGGTCCTCCGGGGCTGGAACGAAGCGGCTTACGCCGAACTCGCCGCGGCACGAGATCCGGCCTTCGAGATGGCCGAGTTGCTCCGCTCCCGGGCGCGCGAGGCGATGATCTACCACCACGACTTCCGCATGGGCGACCGGCACCTCGCCCACTGGCTCGCGGAGGCCCGGACAGATCCCGCGCCGCTGATGGCGGAACTGGCATCCAGCCGCCTGATAGGGCCCGGCGATTCGGCGCACAGCCCGTTGCTCACCTCCCTGATCAGCGAGCACGGGCCGATGTTCCGCATCTTCGCGCCAGGAGACCTGGCAGTCATCCGACGGTGGATCGACGCGACGCCGATCTCCCCAGGCACCGCCTCGGTGGTGCCGGCCGAGCCGCTCGTCCCACCGGATCTGTCGACCCTCGACGCCGGCGCCATGGGTGCCGCGGCCGGAACTGGACCCGCCGACCTCCGCGAGGCTTACCACCTGCTGCTGCGACGCACCGGCACCGTCGCGGTGCACCGCTACGCTCACGCCTACGTGCACGGCTGGCTCGCCCGCGCCGGTCACGGCATGGACGCGAACACGTGCCCGCTGCCCGAACGCTGGCCGGCGAGCGGGTTGCACGAGTGGTTGGTCGACCAACACGACCGACACGCCGCCGGGTTCGACGAGAGCGAGGCGGGGCCGCTGCCGCCGCGCGACGCCCTCGTCGACTCCACCGTCCAGCTCGCTCCGCTGACTCTCATCGACGGTTCATGGCTGCAGGGCTTCACCGACGCGGAGCTGGCCACCTCCGAGGTTGGTTTCTCGCTGTTCGACACGTACTGGGACGAGCTCGGCAACGGTGAGCCACGGCTGAACCATCCGCTCATCTATCGGCAGGTGCTCGCCGAGATGGCAGCCGAACCGCCGCCGACCAGTTCGGTGGAGTTCGCCCGCTGGCCGCGATTTCGGGACGCCTCCTTCGAGCTGCCGGTCTACTGGCTGTCCATCGGACGCTTCCCGAGGACGTTTCTTCCCGAGGTCCTCGGCCTCAACCTGGCGATGGAGCTGTCGGGAGTCGGAGGCAGCTACCGCCGCGCCCGCATCGCGCTGAGGGCCCACGGCTTCGACACCCGCTTTGTCGACATCCACAACACCATCGACAACATCGCGACCGGTCACTCGGCCTGGGCCGCCCGGGCGATCGACACCTTCATGAGCGCCCTGCCGGACACCACCAACGCGGACCTACGGCGGGCAACGTGGGATCGGGTGCGGGCCGGATACCGGTCGCTCGATCCCCCCGACAGCTGGGCGGCCCGCCGGGCTCAACGGCGTGCCACGCGACGGTTCACGCGCGACTGAAGGAGCTGCTCGTGTCCAAGCTCGTGCTAGGCGTCTCGGCCTTCTATCACGACAGTGCGGCGGCGCTGGTGGAGGACGGGACCATGGTGGCCGCGGCACAGGAGGAACGCTTCACCCGACGCCGCCACGATCCGTCCTTTCCCGGCAATGCCGTCCGGTACTGCCTGGCCGAGCGCGGAGTCGATCTGACCAGCGTCGACCGCATCGCCTATTACGAAGATCCGTTGCGCAAGTTCGGGCGGGTGTTGGCGACGTACGCCGCGGTCGCCCCCACGGGTTTTCCGGCGTTCCAGAGCACGGCGCCCCAGTGGCTGTCGTGGAAGCTGCGGATGCGGCGGACCGTCCGGCAACGGCTGACGGCGCTCGACCTCGGCGCTGTGCCGGCGATCGTCACACGGCACCATCACGAGTCCCATGCCGCCTCCGCGTTCTATCCCAGCCCGTACCCGAGCGCGGCCGTGCTCTGCGTCGACGGAGTCGGCGAATGGACGACCACCAGCATCTGGCATGGCACCCGTGACGGCCTGCGGCTGGTCGCCGAGCTCCGCTTCCCGCACTCACTCGGTCTGCTCTACTCGGCATTCACCTACTTCTGCGGCTTCAAGGTCGACTCCGGTGAGTACAAGGTCATGGGGCTGGCGCCGTACGGCAGGCCGCGCTACGCCGGGCTGATCCGGAACCGTCTGATCGACCTGAAGCCGGACGGCTCGTTCCGGCTCGACCTACGTCACTTCGCCTTTCTGCGCGGCGAGGTGATGACCGGACGGGAGTTCGAGCGTCTGTTCGACGGCCCGCGCCGGGTACCCGAGGGCCCGCTGACAGAGCGCGAGTTCGATCTGGCCGCATCCCTGCAGGTGGTCACCGAGGAGGTGATGGTGCGGCTGGCCAGGACGGCACGCGAGCTGACCGGGGATCGGCGGCTTTGCATGGCGGGCGGAGTAGCGCTCAACTGCGTGGCGAACGGGAAGATCGTCGAGAGTGACCTCTACGACGAGGTATGGGTGCAGCCGGCGGCCGGCGACGCAGGCGGGGCCCTGGGCGCCGCGCTGGCGACGGCAGCCGACGACGGCGCCCCGCGAGCGCACCTGGCACATGGCACCGACGGCATGTCGGGAGCCCTGCTGGGGCCGGCCTTCTCCGACGACGAGATCGCCGCCTTCCTGACGGAGCGTCGCATCCCGCACCGCCGGCTCGATCCGGGACGACTCGCGACGGAGGTGGCCCGGCAGCTGGCTGACGGCAAGGTGGTGGGGTGGTTCCAAGGCCGCATGGAGTTCGGCCCGCGGGCACTCGGCGCGCGATCCATTCTCGGTGACCCACGTCGAACGGACATGCAGGCCGCGATGAACTTGAAGATCAAGTTCCGGGAGTCGTTCCGGCCGTTCGCGCCGGCGGTGCTGACCGACGACGCCAAGGACTATTTCGAACTGCGACAGAGCAGCCCGTACATGCTGGTGGTGAGTCCCGTGGCGGCCGAGCAGCGCATCGCCGCGGACAGCGCCGGTGTGACCGGGCTCGAACTGCTGAAGGTTCCTCGCTCCACCGTGCCGGCGGTCACGCACGTCGACTACTCCGCGCGCGTGCAGACGGTGGACGGCACCGGAAACGCCGCATTCCGGCGGCTCCTGACCGCCTTCAAGGAGTTGACCGGTTGTCCGGTACTGGTGAACACCTCCTTCAACGTGCGCGGCGAGCCGATCGTCAATACACCACGCGAGGCGTACACCTGCTTCATGCGGACCGATCTGGACCTGCTCGCGATCGGCAGCTTCCTGCTGAACAAGTCGGAACAACCGCCGTGGCACGAGGATCGCGACTGGCGCTCCGGCATCCCCATGGACTGATCCGGCGCTCGCCGACCGTGGCGAAGCTTCGACCCACCATCCCTATCCCGGAGGAACACATGCGACGCCTGCTGCTGGGGGGCTTCTACTTCCTGGTTCTGACGCCCGTGGCACTCGTCATCCGCGTGGTCCGAGATCCGTTGCGCCGACGTCCAGACCCGAGATCGTCGAGCTACTGGTCATACCCGGCCGGCCATTCGCCGCGCGGGCCGCGCTGACCGTCTCGACCTGCGAGCTCGCGCACTCCGTGGGCACGGGCCACCGCCCGTCGCGTCTGGGTGGCGTTCGAGGAGATCAGCCTCAGGCCCGTACGAGCGGTTCGGCGGGGGTTTCCGGCCGGCGGACGGCGCGGATCGCCGGCAGCGTGAGCACCACCGAGGTGGCCAGTACCTGCCACACCACGCCGGTCACCAGCACCGGAGCGATTCCCACTGCCTGCGAGACGGGCCCGGCAAGCGTCATGCCCGCCGGACCGACCGAATAGGCGCCGAACGTTATGTAGGCCATCACCCGGGACATGGCTTCCTGCGGCACGCGCTGCTGGACGGTGGTCAGCCAGAGACCGTTGAAGACCGCGCTTGCGATCCCGGCCAGCAGTGCCGCAGCGCCCAGCACGGGCAGCGGCAGGCGCAGTGCGAAGGCGGCGGACGGAGCGGCCCAGAGAAAAGAGACCAGAGTGGTCACCACCAAGGGACGGTCCCAACGGCGGCCCAATATCAGGAGCCCACCGAGGACGGAACCAGCGCCGTAGAGTGCGAGCACCACACCCCACGTGCCCGCACCCTGGTAGTAGCGTTCAGCCGAAGCCGGACCGAGAACCAGGTAAGGCCCCCAGACCAGCAGGTTGAAGAGGGTGAACTGCAGGGTCACCGTCCACAACCACGGGTACGACCAGAAGACGCGCCACCCGCCGCGCAGATCCTGAAGCATCGTCGATGGCTTTCGGGGCCGTTCTTCGATGCGTAGCAGCACGAGCACCACGATGCTGGGAAGATAGGTAATCGCGTCGACCAGCAGGATGGTCGCGGGTGACGTGACGGTAATCAGCACGCCGGCCAGGGCCGGCCCGGCGACCGTCGACACCGACTGGGCCAGCCCTCGCATGGCGTTACCGTCGACCAGCCGGTCCGGTGGGAGCAGCGACGGCAGCAGGGCGTTGAACGACGGCATGAAGGCGGCTTCGCCGAGGCCACTGAGCGCGGCCAACACCATCAGCAGCACCAGACTGGGCCGGCCGACGAAGAATGCCGCCGCGATGGCACCCTGAGCTAATGCGCGGAGGATGTCCGCGTACAGCATCACCGCGCGGCGGGAGAATCGGTCGCCGAGCACCCCGCCGACGACCAGGAACAGCACCATTGGCACCAGTCGCGCGGCCAGGACATAGCTGAGATCGGCCGGTGACCCCCGTTCCTGCAGCACCGCGAACGCCAACGCCACGGAGGCCATCGACGTGCCCAGGGCCGAGGTGGCGTAACCCAGCATAAACGGGCCGAACCTGCGGTCGCGCAGTATTTCGAGGCGGCTTATCTTTAAAACCACTATTTCTCCGAAGAACTTACGGCAATCGTGGCTGTCGCATCATTCAACGGTCACGCCGGAATGACTGCCACCTCGTCCGGACCCAGCCGGCAACGATTGACTGACTGCTGATCAACCGTAATCCTGCCCGCGACGGTCGTCAAGCCCGGAAGCTGGCGATATCGACACCACCCGGTGTCAACAGAATGTTGACGAGACGGGGTGGCGTTATCGAGGAAAAGCATTGACCTCGACGCGCGCCGTTGGTGTCAGCACCGACTGCTCGCGGTCCGGCTCGGTCGCCGTCTCCCCGCGGACCACGCCGTGGCGAGCGTCGCGACGACCAGGCCGACGCGCACGGGCCCACCGGGAGAGAGCGCCGTGCGGTGGCTGAGGTGCGCCCCGCGGACATTGCCGAGCCCGCGGTCGCGTCGGCGGGCAGCAGAGCGGGTGATGCGACGCCACCCTCGGAACGCACCGAACCGCGCCCTCATTTCTCGTCTCGCCGGCGGGACAGGAATAGCGCACCACTAGACGGCCGCAGCATCCGCGCGTCACGATTAAGAGGTCGCGCAAATTGGTCAAGATCATGGGCGGCGGGTGGGGCGGGTGTCCCATCGGTATAGGGTCCATGCCTGCCGGATGAGGCTACGTAGGGTAATGATCGTGTCGGCGAGGTCGAAGTAGGCGTCGATGACTTTCTCCTTGCGTTCGTAGCAGCGTTGGAGCCGGTTGAACGCGTTGTGCCAGGCGTTGGTGCGCTCGACGTGCCAGCGGCGGGTGGCCTGGATCGGGGCCTTGACGCCTTTGCGGGCGATCTCGCCGGTCAGGCCGCGTTCGGTGAGTAGGTCACGGCTGATGGTCGAGTCGTAGCCGGCGTCCAGGTGCACGGTGATGTCCTCGGGTAACGGGCCGAGGTCGTCGAGGTGGTCCAGGGTGGGCTTGAGTAGCGGCGAGTCGTGGCGGTTGGCACCGGCCAGCACCCGGCCTAGTGGGATGCCGCGGGCCTCGACCATCAGTGAGCGTTTCATGCCCTGCTTGCCGCGGTCGACGGGAGACCGTCCGGCGACCTCGCCGCCGCCAGGGGCTTTGGTGATGCAGCCGTCGACGGCGAGGTCGTCGAGCAGCAGCCCGACGATCCGGTCGTAGGCATCCAGGACAATCTTCTTGAGCTGGGCGAACACACCCAGGTGGATCCACTCGTCACGGCGGTTGCGGATCGTGGTGGCCGAGCAGGTCGTGTCGGCGATGCCCTCGTACGAGCAGCCGAACCGCAGCACCTGCAGGAGCTTGTCGAACACGATCCGGTCAGCCACACGCGGACGGTGGCAGCCCAGCGGATGAGCCGGATCGACGGCGGGTCGCGCGGGCAACAGCGCGGCGAACTGGTCCCACAGGGGGTCGCTCAGCCAAGATGGAACAGCGGGCACAGGCATTCCAATGATCACTCGGTGTAGGAACCCTCATGATCACTAATGCCTATGCCCGCCTCGTACTCGCCCGGCCTCCACTGTCCTATTTGCGTGGCCTCTAACTTCGCGTGGATGACAGCGCCATCCGGGTTACTTCGGGAAGGTTGCGGAATGCGAGCGGTTACCACCCGCCTTTGGGATCTGAGCGTCGGGAAAAACCAGCCAGAGAAGGTCGCATTGCTGTTCCCGTACGCCGGCGGCGCTGTCTTTGCCGTGCGCAGGTGGGTCGGCCTCCTACCCGGCCGCAGAGTGCTGGCGATGCAGTATCCCGGTCGAGGAAACCTAGCTACCCAACCCTTCGCGGCGGACATTGAGTCGCTCGCCCAAATTGCCGTGGCAGACCTGGTCACCGCCGGCCTGGAGGGACCCATCGCCATTGTCGGACACAGCATGGGCGCCTACGTCGCTTATGAGACCGCAGTGCGTCTGGAAGCGCGAGGAGGCACGGTGGAGCGCCTGATCGTGGCCGGTGCGGCGCCACCCGCCGAGACGCACCGACGCCTCGTGGAGGAGACGCCACCGCACCTACAGAGCGACGACGAGTTACTCGACGCGCTGCTTAACGGTGGTGGACTGCCAGCCGCAGCCCTCGAGAACCGCGACCTCGTGGCACTGAGCCTGCGTCTGACGCGGCGCGATTCGGAGATCTGGTGGAGCTATGTATTGCGGCCGCGGAGTTCACCGCCGATTCGCTGCGACATTCTCGCACTCGGTGGGGTGGACGACGACACAACCGCCGGCGGCGGCCTCGAAGCCTGGGCGCGGGAAACGACCGGAGCTTGTCGGACCAGGGAGCTCCCCGGTGGGCACTTCTTCCTCGACGGCGCCCGCGCGGACGTCGCCGCCGCCATCGAGGACGAGCTGGCCCGACCGGCACCCCAGCGCGCGGGACTCGATAACCAATGAGCAGCCGGATCGTGGTGGTCTACGACAAGGGTGCCGTGCACCCGTCCGAGGCCGTCGCAGGACTGGCCGGTGTGGCCACACCGATCTTCGCGGTCGCGGACACGGAAGAGGCGCGGCGGGCGCTGCCGGTCCTGCGCCACATGGGCGAGACGATCGAGTTGGTCCGCGACCCACGGGTCAACGCGCGGCGGCTTGCTGCGACACGGCCGGCCGGCATCGTCACCTTCAGCGAGAAGGCCGTTCCCACCACTGCAGAGCTAGCAGCCGAGCTGGGGCTGGCGTACCACTCGCCCGCGACGGCCCTAGCGCTGACCAACAAGGCGCTGCAACGAGAGCGGCTGCGCGAGGCCGGGGTCGACGACACGCGCAGCAGCCTGATCCGCAGCGTCGCGGACTACGAACGAGCGATGGCCGCGCTCGGCACGCAGGCCGTCCTCAAGCCCGCCCGAGGGGGTGGCAGCAGGGACACCCACCCGGTGGATCCTGCGACCCCGCCGGAACTGACCGGTCGGCGGGTGAGACAGCTGCTCAGCCAACACGCCCAAGCCGGCCTGGTTCTCGAGGAACTGCTCGTCGGGCAGAGCCCACCGGGCATCGGCGACTACGTGTCGGTGGAGAGCGCCGCCGTGTCGGGATCCGTGCGCCACCTCGCGATCACCGGGAAGTTCCCCCTGGTTCCGCCATTCCGCGAGGTCGGCCAGTTCTGGCCCGCTCGGTTGGATCCGCGCCAACGGGTGGACATTCTCGACCTGGTCACCCGAGCGCTGAAGGCCCTGGCGTTCGGCACCGGCATTGCACACACGGAGGTGAAACTCACCCCGAAGGGGCCTCGGATCATCGAGGTCAACGGGCGACTCGGCGGCCACCTCAACGAGCTCGCATCGCGCTGCGGCGCTCCCAACCTGGTACGACTCGCCGCGCGCATCGCCCTGGGTGAGACCCGCCTTCCCGGTCCCATCAGAACACGCAAGATCGTGTGGCAGTACAACAACCCGGCCCCGATGGCGGCCTCGCGGCTGCTGGAGGTGGGCGACTGGAACGCGCTGCAGACGATTTCGGGTATCACCGGGTACAAGCCGTACTTCCGGGTCGGCGATCTGCCGGGCGCCGGCGTGATGACGAATCCCTTGGACCTCGTCTGCGGGGAGGCGGACAGCACCGAGCAAATGCTGCACCAGATCGACCGGATGCTGGACACCCTGGTCTACCGCTTCGCGGTCGACGGACGTGAACACCATATTGCCGCCCGGTTCCTGCCCGGCATGGGCATCGAAAGGCAGAGGGAGTTAACGTGAGCGGGCAGTTGACCGAGCGACTGGGCGTGGACGTCGATCTCGCCGATCCGATGACCCATGTCGCCGATCGGACGCGACCGTTGTTCGAACGTCTACGCCGGGATCAACCGATCGCCTGGCATGTCCCCCGCGGGCCGCGCCGTGGCTTCTGGAATGTCACCCGGTACACCGACGTCCTGGCCGTCTGCCGTGACAGCGACGTGTTCGGGTCCACCGGCGGCAACGTCATGGACACTCTGCTGACCTCCGGGGATTCCGGTGCCGGCCGGATGCTGGCCGTCAGCGACGGGCTCCGCCACGCCGCCGTCCGGAGGCTGCTCTGGCAGGGACTGACGCGGAACGCGCTCGCCTCCGTCTCCGCCCGGGTACAGGTCAGGACGCGCGCCCTCGTTCGCGCCGCCCGGCAGGCCGGTGACTGTGACTTCGCCCGGGACGTCGCAGCGCACATTCCGCTGCACGCGATCTGCGACCTGCTCGACGTTCCCCTGGAGGATCGGCCGTTCATCCTGCGGCAGACCAGTTCCGCCCTGAGTTCGGAGCGCCAGACAGCGGGTGCCGAGGCAGCCCGGATGGCCAAGGGCCAGTTACTGCTGTACTTCGCCAAGCTGGCGACCGCCCGGCTCGGTCGTTCCGTGACCGACGACGAGCATCCGGACCTCATCACGCTCCTGGTCAACGGCGAGATCGATGGGCGGCGCCTGTCGATCGACGAGGTGGTATTGAACTGCTACAGCCTCGTGGTGGGTGGCGACGAGACGGCCCGCCTGGCGATGATCGGTGGCGTCCTGGCGCTGATCGAGCATCCGGAGCAGTGGCAGGCGCTCCGGGATGGCCTCCCCGTCGAGCTGGCTGTGGCGGAGATACTGCGCTGGACCACGCCCGCCATCCACGTCGGTCGGACCGCGATGACCACGACGACGTTGCTCGGTCAGGAGATCCAGGCCGGCGATGCGGTCGTCGCGTGGTTGAACTCCGCCAACGCCGACGGCGAGGAGTTCGAAGAGCCACAGCGGTTCGACCTCACCCGGACGCCGAACCGGCAACTCTCCTTCGTGTACGGAGCGCACTTCTGCATCGGCGCTCACCTGGCTCGGGTGGAGATCGGTGCGCTGCTTGAGGCTCTGCGGGACGAGGTCAAATCGCTGACGCAGACAGGCCCGCCGGTGCCGATCTACTCGACCTTCCTCCACGGATACAGCAGCCTGCCTGTCCGACTGCGCTGAAAGGCACCCGAATGGCCATCCACGACGAGACGACCGATCCGACCTCGGTGCGCACGACCAGCCAGGCCACGCTCGCCCGTGTCTGGGCGGACGTGCTCGGGGTCGACCGGGTGGGACTCGACGACGACTTCTTCGTGCTCGGCGGCGACTCCATCATGGCGATCAGGGCGATCGTCGAGGCCGAGACCAGGGGCGCCTCGGTCAACTTGGTCGATCTCTTCGAGCGCCCCACCATCCGGCAGCTCGCCCCGGACGTCGAGAAGGCACCCCACGTCGTGGAAACGCACCGAGCGACTGACCCGGTTGCGCAGGATCTGGTCTCGCCGGACGACGCGGCCAAGCTGCCCCCCACGGTCGAGCGTGCGTACCCGGCCACCCATCTCCAGCAGGGGTTGATCTTCGAGGCAATGGTGCACGACGAGTCCCTGTACCACGACGTCATCTCCCGCCGGATCACACTCCCCTTCGACGAGGGCGCGATGCGCGGCGCACTCGACGCCCTGAGCGAGCGGCACGAGGCGCTACGGACTTCGATCAACGTCACCGATTACAGCGTGGTGCTCCAACTGGTCGGCAGATCGGCAGCGCCTCCGCTACGGACGACGGACGCACGCGGACGGGACGCGAGGGAATTCCTTCGCGCGGACGTCGCCCACGCGAGCGAGCCGTTCGAACTCGAGCGCGCTCCGCTCCTTCGCGTGGCGGTGACGGTCCTGTCCGAACAATCGTTTCAGCTCACCTACGGCTTCCACCACGCCATCATGGACGGCTGGAGCGAGAACGTCTTCATCACGGAGCTGATGTCCCACTACACCGCGTTCCGGCTGGGAACGAGGCCGGCACCCGCGGACCCGCTACCGGACATGGTGCGGTTCGTCCACCGCGAGCGGGAGGCGGTCGAGTCTCCGGCGGCGCGCGAGTACTGGCTCGCCCGCGCGGCGGACGTACCGGACGTCGCCGAGGCGACCGCGCGCAGCGCCGACCGGCACCGCCTGTCGGCACCGGTTCCCCCCGAGATCCGAGAACGCATCACCGCGTTCGGTGCCGAAACGCGTGTGCCGACGAAATCCATCCTGCTGGCGGCGCACCTCGCGGCCCGCCACGCCCAGTACGGCGGTGCGCAGCCCGTGACCGGCCTGGTCAGCAACGGACGGCTGGAGGAAGCCGGTGGCGATCAAATGATCGGCTTGTTCCTGAACATCCTTCCGCTCACCGTTCCGGTGGTCGGCGACAACGTGCAGTTCGTCCGCCAGGTGCTGCAGGCGGAACGGGACGCCTTCTCGTACCGACGTTTCCCCTACGCGGAGATGACGCGACTCAGCGGTCGGCCGCTGGTCGACACCACCTTCAACTACGTCCACTTCCGGATGGAGCGGCAGCTACGTTCGTCGGGCTGGCTGCAGGGTGGCTCACTCGAAATCTACGACAAGATCAGTTTTCCCTTGGTCGTCGACGCCGTGCAGGACCCGGACAGCAACGAACTCCGACTGGACTTTTCAGCGGACGCCGCGGTGTGGGCACCGGACCAACTCAGGACGATCGCCGAGTTGCACGGCGAGATGGTGGAGCGGATCTGCAGGCGGCAGCCGTCGGAACCGATTTCCGACGCCCGCTGAGACGAGATCGCCGCGGCGCCCCACGCCCGGGGCTCGATCTTCCCAGCCGGGACCCGGTTCGACGGGTGAGACCGGCCAGCGGACGCACGTTATAGCGGCAGGAGGAAGAACCTTGACCAGCAGCGAGGACAGCGGCATGGCCATCCGGTACCGGGTCGTCCTTAACGACGAGGAGCAGTACTCGATCTGGCCGGAAGGCCAGGACTGCCCGGCGGGATGGCGGTACGAGGGAACGAGCGGCAGTAAGGAGGCTTGCCTCGCGCACATCGACTCGGTGTGGACCGACATCACCCCACTGAGCGTCCGGCGCGCGCGGCAAGGCAACCACCGGTGACGGAGTTGTCGCGTCCGGCCGGGCCTGATCCCGCAAGCCCACTGCCCGACGCAACGGTGGTGGACCGGCTGCGGGCCTCCTACGCCGTGCACGAGTCACGGACGGCGCTACGGGACGACGAGCGTGCGCTGACGTACGCCGAACTCGGGGCTCAGGTCCGGGCGGCGGCGTCCGCACTACGGGCTCTGGGGGTGGCCCGCGGCGAGCGGGTTGCCGTCACTCCCACCCGCTCGATCGACCAGGTCGTCTGCACGCTGGCCGCACTCGACGCCGGGGCCACGGTCGTGGTGGCCGATCTGACCCAGGCCGATCGTGGCGCCTGGGTCATGTCGGCGGCCCAGCCGAAGGTCGTCCTCGCCGCCGATTCGGCGCTGACCGCGATTCCCCGCGCGGAACCGTTCGGTGCGCTGATCAACCGGCCGGCGTTGAGCGACGACCGACCGAGGAGCGCACCGGGATCGCGAGATCTCGCCTACGTCCTGCCCACTTCGGGCACGACGGGACGACCCAAGCTCGTCGCGATGCCGCACGCCCCGCTGGCGCACCGGATCGCGTGGGCCCAGGACGCCTATCCGTTGGACGGTGAGGACGTGGTGTTGCACGCCGGGTCGTTGGCGTTCGACTTCTCGCTGTGGGAGATCCTGGCACCCCTGTGCTCCGGGGCCACGGTCGCCGTCGCTCCGGAGCACGCGGAGGCCGAGCCCGTCGAACTCGCCGCCTTCATCGCGTCCACCGGGACGACCGTGGCGCATTTCGTACCGTCGCTGCTCGCTGAGTTCCTCACCCGGACGGGCGGGCACGCACTTGCGGGTCTGCGCGTGCTGCTGCTCGGTGGCGAACGGCTGACGTCAAATCTGGCACGACGCGTGCGGGCGGTCACCGGCGCCCGCTTGTACAACCAGTACGGACCCACCGAGGCGTGCATCGACGTCTTCTCCCACGAGCTGACCCCGGAGGACCTCGCGGCAGGTGGCGTGCCGATCGGCCGACCGGTCGCCGGCGTCACGGCGGCGGTAGCCGACGAGGACGGCCGGCCCGTACGCGACGGCGAGCCCGGCCTGCTGCGCATCACGGGTACGTGCCTGGCCTGGGGCTATCTGGGCGCCGGCGCGAGCACCGCGGCGGCGTTCCGGCCCGCGGCCGGCGGCGCGCCTGGCCAACGGTGGTACGAGACCGGGGACCGTGTCGTGCGCCGACCGGATGGGGTCTTCGAGTTCCTGGGCCGGCTCGACCGGCAGCTGAAAATTCGGGGGGTTCGGATCGAGCTGGCGGAGATCGAGGAGGTGCTCGCAGGCCACCCAGCCGTGGCGCACGCAGTGGTGGTGGCGGTTCGGTGCCCGGACGGGACGGGGTCTGATCTGGTAGCCCACGTCGTCGCCGATGACGGCCTCACGACCACGGAGCTGCGATCCCGCCTCCTCGACCGTCTGGTGCCCGCGGCGGTTCCGGCACACTACCTCCTGCGCTCCCACCTACCGATGCTGCCGAACGGCAAGACCGACCGCGAGGCGCTGGTCGCCGAGGGGCTGCCGCAGCAGCGTGACCCGGTCACCGACGAGGGACTGAGCACCGAGACAGAGCGACGCCTCGCCGTGCTGTTCGGTGAACTACTCGGCACGGGACAGATCCACCGGGCGACGGACTTCTTCAGGTCGGGTGGCCACTCGCTGCTCGCGATGCGGCTGATCGCACGGGTACGCAAGCAACTCGGATCACCGGTGTCGGCGCGCGCGATCTTCGACCACCCTACGCTCGCGCAGTTCGCTGCCTACGTCGACCGCACCAACGCCGTGACGAACGGGATGGACCATGGATGATCTGCGATCAGGGGACGTCAACGAGGTCGGCTCGGGTGCCACCGGCACGGTCCTGGTATGCGACTACGTCGGTCGGCGGACGGAAGCTCCGATCTCCTCGCTCGGTCTGGAGGCGTACGGCTTCACCGTCCATTACCTCCTCAGCTCCCCATTCCCGCGGGAGCTGACCGCTGCCGCGTACACCGATGAGTTGCTTCGCCGGCATGGCCCCTTCGACGGCGACGTACGAGCGGTGCTGGCGTACTGCATGGCAGCTCCGATCGGCCAGGAGGTGGCCGCAGCCGTCAGCTCCGCCGACTCCCGCGTGCCGCTCGTGCTCTTCGACGGGGAACCGGCAACTGCCTCGTCGGTTCAGCAGCAATACCTGCTCGCCGCCGACAAGATGGGTGAATTGCTGTCCCTCGACCACGCGGACCGCACCCCGTCGGCGATCAAGCCGGCGATGCTGTCCGACCGGCCACAGGAGGTCCTCCGGCACATCCAGGAAGGCCTGCTCGAACTGGGTGACCGGGCGATCCGACGCGGCGACCTGGACGCCCAGGTCATTCGCGTCGAAGCCGCTATGTTGGCGAGCTACTACGTGGACTGGTTGAGTCATCTGATCGCCGCGTACAACGCCTCGTGGTCGTCGTGGGACGGCCCGGCCGTCCAAATCGTGTCCCGCGAGCACGCCTGTGCCGACGAGTGGCCAGGGGCGAGCAGCACCGATGTCATCCGTGTCCCGACCACCCGTCAGGAGCTGCTGCGCCACCCCGATGTCGCGCCGATCGTCCTGTCGATCCTGAACAAGGAGCGCAGCCGTGCATGACGTCTCCACCTGGGGTGACAGCACCGACCGGTTCGCGGTGGTGCGCTCCGTCGAGGGCCGCCTGAGCATCTGGCCGGTGGATCGGCCAGTGCCGACGGGCTGGCGCCGGACCGAGTACGAAGGCGGTCACGACGCGTGCCTGGACGCCGTGGACGGTCTCACCGACAGCCCGGACGGTCCCGAGTGCGCCGACGCGGCGGCCTGCCCCCACGACAGGATCCTTGACGTTGTCGCCGATGCCGTCCGACGACACGGAGACCGTGCAGCGGTGCGTGATGCCCATCGCTGCCTGACCTACCAGGAACTGGATCGCGAGTCCACGCGCGTCGCCGCCGGCCTTCGATCGAGTGGGGTCCAGCCCGAGGGCAGGGTCGCGATCTACCTGCCCCGGGGAACGGACGTGTTCGTGGTGATGGTGGGCATCCTGAAGGCCGGGGCGGCCTACGTCCCGATCGACACCCGGTACCCGGACGTCCGTCGGGACCTGATGATCCGAAACAGCGGCGCGGGCCTGGTCATCACCACCGCGCAACTGCGGAAAGGGCTGACCGCCCTGGGCGTCACCGCGCTGACCGTCGGCGAACTGCACGAGGCGACCGGTGAGCTGCCGGCCGTCAGTGCCGTGACCGGATGTCAGATGGCCTGTGTGCTCTTCACATCGGGCTCATCGGGGGTGCCCAAGGCCATCGTGCTGGAGCAGCGCAACCTCGCATACTTCGCCCGTAACGAGGCGCTGCCGGCCCTGACCCCCGCAGACCGGGTCGGCCACGTGTCGAGCCTGTCGTTCGACGCGTTCACTTTCGAGGCTTGGTGCACGCTCGCCAGCGGCGCGGAGATCGTCGTGTTACCGACGATGCCCGACCTGGTAGGCAGCGACCTGCAACGCGAACTCCGCCGGCACCGCGTCACGGCCATGCTTGTCCCCACCATGGCCGTGAACCACATCGTGCAGGAGGACCGGGAGGCCTTCGCGGGTCTGCGGATCCTCTGCACCGGTGGCGACGTGATCCTGCCGGCAGTCTGCCGCGAGCTACTCAAGAGTTCCTTCGAAGGCACCTTCTACAACCTGTACGGCCCGACCGAGGGCACCACCGCCTGCACGATGTACCAGGTGACGTCGGTGGACGCCGAACAGGCCGCGATACCGATCGGGTCCGTCCTGGCCGGCGCGCGGGTCTACCTGCTGGATCGGGACCGTCTGCCGGTGCCCGATGGTCAGGTGGGTGAGCTGTTCATCGGCGGGGCGGGGGTGGCGCGCGGCTACCTCGGCCAACGGGGCATGACGGCGTCCCGGTTCTTGCCCGATCCGTTCGCTGCCGACGGCAGCAGGATGTACGCCACAGGGGATCTGGCCCGGCGCGGTGAAGACGGCCTGCTGGAGTTCCTGGGCAGGGTGGACGACCAGGTCAAGATCCGCGGTTACCGGGTCGAACCCCGGGAGATCGAGCGGACCCTCATCCGCTTCCCGGGCATTCGGGACGTGGCCGTGGTGGTCAGCGGCGAGGGTGACAGCAAGCACCTGGTCGCCCTGGTGGTCGGTGACGACCTGCCCCTACGTGAGCTGCGGGCTTACGCGCTCAAGGTACTGCCGGACTACATGGTTCCGAGCGCATTCACCATCGCCGCCGCGATACCCGCGAACGACCACGGCAAGCGCGACACCGCGGTGCTACTGAGCATGGCGCGGGACGAGATTCGTCGGCGACGTGACGCCCTGCGACCGCGCGACGCCCTCGAACGCTACCTGGCCGAGTTGTGGGAGGAGGTGCTCGGCGTCGAGCAGGTGGGCGTCCAGGACGACTTCTTCTCGCTCGGCGGCAATTCGCTGCTCGCCTTCCGGCTGCGTCGACGCGTCAGCACGGACCTCCGCACCATGGTCACCATGGAGGAGATCCTCGGCGTGACGGTACTCGCCGACCTGGCGCAGATGCTTCGGACCAGAAAGGATGCCCTGCTCCCATGATGCCCGACCTCATCGATTTGACCGACGTGGACGTGTTTGCCCGGGGTGAGCACCACCCGATGCTCCACCGGTTGCGGGAGACCGACCCGGTGCACTGGCACCCGCTCCCCCAAGGTTCGGGCTTCTGGGCGCTGACCCGGCACACCGACGTCACGGCGGCGTACCTCGATCATGGGGCGTTCCTGTCCTCCGGCGGTGCCATGATCGGCGGTTCCTACCGCAACGACGCCGACAGCGCGGCCGGGCGGATGCTGGTCTCCTCGGATCCCCCACGGCACCGGCTGCTCCGCCAACACATGCATCGCGCGTTCTCACCGGCCGCCGTGGATCGGATCGCCCAGCGGGTCACCGCCCTCGTCGACGACGCCCTCGACACGGCGCTTGCCGACAGTGGTTGTGACTTCGCTACGCAGATCGGCCCTCAACTGCCGGCTGGTGCGCTGATGGGAATGATGGACATCGGGCACGTTGATGCCCTCGCGCTGATCGACATGACCCGGCGGATGATCGGCTTCCGCGACTCCTCCTACGTCGAGCTCTCCGGTGACGAGCGGTTACGGTTGGCCACCATCCAGGCGGAGATCTTCGAGTTCTTCTACGACCTACTGCTGGCCCGACGCACGCACCCCGGTTCCGACCTGATCAGTGAGCTGGCGGCGTTGACAATAAACGGTCGTGGCCTGCCCGAGGAGGACATTCTCTACAACTGCCTGAACGTCGCGGTTGGCGGTAACGAGACGACTTCACACACGGCGTCATCCGGCATGGTCGCGCTGGCCGACCATCCGGATCAGCTCGCTCGCCTCCGTGACGACCACCGACTGCTCGACACCGCTGTCAATGAAATCCTGCGCTGGAGTTCGACCAACGCCTACGTGCAGCGGATCGCCGCGCGCAACATTGAGGTGGCGGGCAGACAGATCCAGCGGGGCGACTCGGTGACGCTGTGGAACGTGGCGGCCAACCGTGACCCGGAACAGTTTGCGGACCCCGATCGATTCGACGTGGGACGCACCCCCAACCGGCACCTGTCGTACGGAAGCGGCATCCACCGCTGCATCGGGGCGGCCCTCGCCCATGTGGAGCTGACGATTCTGTTCAAACGGCTCATCGAACGTGGGGTCCGCTGGGAGCTGGCCGGTGAGGTTCGGCGGGTGCGATCCAACTTCATCCTCGGCATCAGCAGCCTGCCCATCCGCCTGACGGCACCCTGAGGGTCCGGTCCGAGCGTTGGCAGACGGCGTCCATGTTGGCGGAGGTTCCCGATGGCCGCGCCACGTCAAGGGCCCGATCGTGACGCCCACCGGCACGACCCAGAGCGGTCGCCGCTCCGCACGAGGCGGCGACCGCTGAGGAACTCTCCCATCAGGTCGGCGAACTGACCCGCCGCCCGCCCAGCCGGATCAGCGGTCGTGCCGCTTGACCGCCATGATCAGGCCGGTGGCCCAGCCCACCTCCACGCAGACAAGGTCGGGGTGGTTGGTCACGGTCTCCCGGACCTCGGCGGTCTTCTCCGCGTGCAGGGTGTCGCGGAATTTCTCCGGCGTCATGTCGTCGAGCAGCAGTATCCCGCTCGGGCGGATCGCGGCGATCGTCTCCTCCAGGGCCTCCCACTTCCCGCCGGGCGAATCGGCGAAGATCAAATCGTAGCCGCCGTGTGTGCGGACGAAGTCGGCCCCGTCCGCGACGACGATCTTCACCCAGGATGGCCAGGCCAGCTCCCCGGCCAGCCGGGCGACGCCCTCGTCGAACTCGACGGTGGTCAGCTCGACATCCTCGCGACCACGCAGCCCGTGAACCATCCATCCGGTGGCGATGCCGGTCCCGGTTCCCAGCTCCAGGATCCGCCCGTGGGCGGGCACCGCCGCGGCCAACGCCGCGACGAAGGCGCCGGTCTCCGGCGCGCTGGGCAGCGGGAAACCCGTACGGGTGGCCAGGTCGGTCGCCTGTCGGGTCAGTTCGGGCAGCTGAGTGTGCATACGTACCTCCGATGAGCGAGTATCAGTGAGCGGCGGCGGGCACCGGATGGGGCACCCGCGACGTGACGACGGCTCCAGCGGCCATCAGAGCCCGGCCGACGACGACAGGGCGGTTGCGTCCGGCCAGAGCTCCGGCCAGCGGCGTAACCGCTCGAAGGTGGCCGCTACCCGCAGCAAGGTGTCGTCCTGCCGCCAACCGGCGGTGAGCTGCACGCCGACCGGCAGCCCGGCGGAGGTGAATCCTGCCGGCATGCTGATGCTCGGATGGCCGGTCAGGTTGAACGGATAGACGGTCCGGCCAGCCTGCAGTGGGTGGTCGTCGTTCGGGCCGAGCCCCAGCGGGGCGGTGACCGGCCACCCGGCGACCGTGCAGGTCGGGGTGACGAAGATGTCGAAATCAGCGAAGAACCGGTTGATCCGGTGGAACAGCGCGGTACGCGCCCGACTGGCCGCACCCAGGTCGGCCAGGCTCAGCCGCCGGCCTCGCTCGATCATCCGGACCAGCGCGTCCGGCGTCGCCGGGTGCAGCGGGATCTCCGGGGGGTAGCGCATGGCGTAGGAACCGTCCCACAGGATCCGCTGGATCTTGGGGGCATCGTGCCACTCAGGCTCCCGTTGGACGACCTCACAGTTCAGAGCCGTGCCGAGTTCCTTGACCGCCTGCGCGACAAGCCCGACAACCTCCGCGTCGGGGGTGGTGCCCTGCGGTGCCGCGCACCACGCCATGCGCAGTCGGCGCGCCTCCGGCGCGGGCAACTCGGTCAGCGGTGACAGCGCCTGCTCGTCCGACCACGAGTGCGGATCACGTTGGTCGGCACCCTGCACGACGGCGGTGAACAGCGCCGCATCGGCCACCGTGCGCGCCAGGGGCCCGATGTGCACCCGGGACAGCGAGAAGGGATCCGAGACCGGGTACGCCGGCACCCGCCCGTAGGAGGGCTTGTATCCGACGACGCCGCAGAGCGCGGCGGGTAGGCGGATGGAACCGGCTCCGTCGCTGCCCAACGCGAGCGGCCCCATGCCGGCCGCGACGGCGGCGGCAGCTCCGCTGCTGGAACCACCCGCGCCGTGGCTCAGCTGCCACGGGTTACGGGTCATCCGGCCGTCGCTCGCCATCGACGAGTAGCTGCAACCCTGCTCGGGGGAGAGCGTCTTGCCGACGATCAACGCACCGGCCTGCCGCAGGCGGCTGACCACCAGATCGTCCTCCTGATCGGGGCATCCGGGTGATTGCGGCCCCCCGTACGTCGTGTGCATGCCTCGTACGGGATGCAGATCCTTGATGCTGACCGGGACGCCGCACAGGGGACCGGCCGTCCCCTCGGCGTACCGCCGATCGGCCAGATCCGCCGCGGCACGGATACCCGCGGGATCGACCTCGACGAAGGCGCCAACCGCCCCATCGACGGCAGCGATCCTCGCCAGGACCGCCTCGGCCACGGCGGTGGCCGAGGTCGCGCCGTCGCGCAACGCGCTCGTCGTCTCGGCGGCGGACCAGGACCAGAGGGGTCCGTCCGGCCGCACTGTCGCTCCCCCGGTCACTGGTCATCCCCGACGGCACCGCTGCCGGACCGACGAGCCTGCGGCAGCGCCGGTGTACGCGCGCCCACCGCCCGTGGCTTGTCGGAGAGCACCGAAACCCAGGGAACTTCCGCGTTCCTGATCACCATCATGCGAGAATGCCTCTCATGCGTATCGCGGTCCTCTGTGGGGGAGAGAGCAGTGAGCGGGACGTCTCGAGGGTGTCGGGATGGGCGTCCGCTCGGGCGTTGACCGAGCGCCAGCACGAGGTCTGGGTGATCGATCCTTCGGCGGAGGAGCCGATCCTCGCCCGCTCACTTCGGGATCCTGCCTCGGTCCCGCAGATCGAGGTGCCCCGCACGCCACCGTCGAACGCTGACCAGCCCACACTTCGACGCCGCACCTTCGCCACGCTGACCAACGGCGCGGTGCTGGACCTCTTGCGGGACGTCGACGTCACCTTCCTCGCCATGCACGGCGGCTGGGGCGAGGACGGCCACCTTCAGGCGCTGCTGGAGATGGCCGGGGTTCGCTTCACCGGCGCCGGCAGCTCGGTCTGCGCCGCAGCCTGGCGTAAGGACCACACCTCTCTGATCCTCCGCGACGCCGGTGTGCCGGTCGCCGAACAGGTTCGCTACCGACCGGCTCACGAGGATCTGCCCGTCGCCGCCAAGCGCCTCATCGAAGCCGGTCCGGTCGTGGTGAAGCCGACGGCCGACGGCTCCAGCGTCAGCGTGCGGATGGTGAACCAGCTCAGCGATCTGGTACCCGCTCACGCCGCCGAGGACGACCTCGTCATCGAGCCTTTCCTGCCGGGACGAGAGTTCACCGTGAGCGTGGTCGGTGGCCTCGTCCTGCCGGTCGCCGAGATCGAACTGAGATCGGCGCTCTTCGACTACGAGGCCAAGTATCAGCCTGGCCTGGCCCAGGAGGTCTGCCCTGCCGCGATCGACCGAGGCCTCGCCCACACCCTGCAGGACCTCGCCGTTCGGGCACACGGCGCCCTCGGCTTCGGCCAGGACGGTTACTGCCGAGTCGACTTCCGCTGCGACGCCGAGGGGTCGCCCATGTGCCTGGAGGTGAACGCCCTGCCAGGGCTGACGCCGAACAGCCTGCTGCCGCTGGCCGCGCGTGCGTCCGGGATCACCTTCCCCGACCTCGTGGAGCGGCTGGTCGGGCTCGCGTTGCGGTGAGCCCACGAGCGGGCTGGACCGGACGCGGCCAGCCCGGCCCGCGACGACCTTGCAGACAGCCGACGCGGTGAGACTGCCTCGACGTACGGCGCGGCGGTCCCCGCCACGTACGGCAGGCGCTCGGCCGCCCACGAGGTCCCGGTCCGTCACGATCCTGCCCCGAGGTGAATTCGTGCTGACGCCGAATCGGTGGGGCCCGACGGCAGGGCGGCCGGCTCACACAGGCTCACCGCGAGCATCGCTGCCTTCATCCACATGCCGTGCCCGACCTGTGGCAGATACTGCGCCACCGACAGCCGGTCGACGTCCACGTCGATCTCGTCGGTGCGCGGCCCGGGATGCAGAATCACCGGCGGTCGCGCCAAGCCTGCGATTTTGCCGGCATCGATGCGAAAACGGTCCGGGGTCGAGTCGTCCACCGATCCGGCATCCTGTCGCGCCAACTGGTGGTTCGGATGCCGGGTGCCGATCGTCTCGACCAGGTCGCAGCCCGCGAGTAAATCCCGGGCATCGTCCACCTGCGACCAGCGGACGGCGTGCTGAGCGAACGCCTCCCGGGTGTCCTGCGGGACCTCGGTGCCCGGGGCGGGCAGGAAGACCACCTCGGCCGGCGCCAGCTTCGCCAGCACCAGACTGATCGAGTGCAGGGACCGGATGTGCGGATTACCGAGCAGTCCGATCCGGGCACCCTCGACGCCACCCAGGGCCTGGTGCATGGCCCACACGTCACCAAGCGCCTGCGACGGATGCTCGTTGTAGCCATCACCGGCGTTGATCACCGGCACCGGCGACACCGCCGCGGCTCGGGCCGCCGCGCCCGACTCGAAGTGACGTAGCACCACGGCGTCTGCCACCCAGCCCAGGTTGCACACCACGTCCTCGAGCGTCTCCTGGTAGAAGTCGCCCGCGCGGGTGGTCCGCGCCTCGGCAAACCCGGTCACGGTGGCGCCCAGCCGCAGCGCGCCGGCCTCGAAGGCCATCCGGGTCCGGGTGCT
The DNA here is from genome assembly GCF_049841675.1 of Micromonospora sp. DT4. Lineage (NCBI taxonomy): Bacteria > Bacillati > Actinomycetota > Actinomycetes > Micromonosporales > Micromonosporaceae > Micromonospora > Micromonospora sp. DT4. Next base: position 9,393 of record NZ_JBNCKT010000017.1, on the reverse strand, counting down.
GGGCTGGTAGAAGGCGGTGGCCACAACCCGACCCTCCAGCAGCAGTGAGCGTTCCTTGTGGTCCAGCGACCGCAGCCGGGAGGCGAGTGCGAACAGGTTCCCGATCTCCGTCGCGTCGAGGCCCCGCACGCTGATGAAGTGCTGCCGTCCGGTTCTCAACATCGTTTCGTCCTCTCCTCTGCCGGCCGTGTCGTCCCGACCGGCGGCTGCACCGTCTCCTCGTCACCCGACCCGTCGGCGTTCACCCGTGGTGACGGCCAGCGCACCCCGAAGGGGGTTCAGCGAGCCAGCGCATCCCTGGTCTCCGCGGTCCATCGGGACGAGACGTCGTGCGCCGAGTAGTACTTCAGCACCGCGTCCTGCACCGCGTCGTACAGCTCGACGATGCTGCGCGCGACCTTGGTGAGCTGCGCGTAGCGCCGGTGATCGATCACCGGGAACTGCGCGAAGACCTCCAGCGGAAACGAGCCGTGCCCCAACTCCACGTCCAGGTTGGCGTGCCAACGGAACCGCTCCACCGTCGGCGCGGGCGCGTCGTAGTGGCGCTCCATGCCGAGGTAGACGTCGTCGGCCTCGGTGACATTGGCGTCCAGCGGGCTGCCCTCGTCCCGCATCAGGGCCACCGCATACCGCAGCACGTCGCTCTGCGCCCACCAGTTGTAGCTGCTCAGCATGCCCGCCGTCGGTGCCAGCGGCACTGCGGCGTCGATCCCGTCAGCGGGCAACCAGTGAGCCAGCGCCTCGCGCAGCATGTCACCGTGGGCGTGTTCTTCCTCGTAGAACTCCATGAACAGGTCGCGTACCGCCTTGGTCGGCGAGTTGGCCACGGCCAGCGCGATCTCGGTCGGGGCGTTGGAGACCTGGTGGCAGATCTCCAACAGGAAACCCTTCGCCGCCGCCACGGGTGCCGAGCCCTTGGCGATCTCGATCTCGAGGTCGCTGGCCGGACGCCGATCCGCCGGTTGATCGAAGCTGCGCCACTGCCACAGCTGACCCTCCAGACGCCAGTACGCCTCGGTCCCGCTGATCCCCTCACCACGGACGATCTCGGCGCCGTCGAGCAGCAGTGGCGTCTCGGCCAGCCGCCCCACGAGGTCGCCCACCGAGGCGGTGTCGAGGCCGGTCGTGCGTGCAATCTGCTCCACCGAGGTCCGGCCGTTCATCAACTCGACGGCCTGCCGTACCCCGGGCTCGGCCGACACGTCGAAGGAATAGGCGCGGCCGCGGTAGGTCAGCCGCAGGCGCTCAGCCCGGTCGTCGACCGCGCAGGCAGGCTTCAGGTACGGGTGACTCGTCATCTCTGCTCTCCTTCTTGAGTACGGCGGACCATCGACGGGCCGCCGCGAGGTATTCGGGACCGAGCGCCGGCCCGGGCATCGGTGCACGCCGGATGCCGACGCGGGCCAACGCCGACCGCAGGCTCGGATCGATCGGACGGGACGTCGCGTCCAGCACGGCGTCGAGTTCGGCTCTGTTGGCGACGCCGACGCACACCGCCGCGGCCCGCGACTCGGACAGCACCCACGGCAGCGCGACCTCGGCCGGGGCGACGCCGTGTCGACCGAGCAGCTCACTCAGGCGCAGCGCCGCCTCCGCCAGCAACGGGTCGTTCCCGCGTTCAGCCGCCGCCAGGGCCGCCAGGTCGAACAACCGGCCCTGGTGGAACGGGGCAGCGAGCAGCACCTCCCCCAGATCATCGGTCAGCAGGCACTCGGCGTCACGCCAGAGCAGGTCGTACTGCTTGGCCACCAGCACCGAGCTCGCGCCCAACTGGCGGGCGGCCCGGCCCAGCGCCGCCGCGTGGTTGCCGGAGAGCCCGGGACGGAAACCGAGCTCGTTCGCGAGCTCCCGCAGCCGGCACCAGGCCGGCACCGACGCGTCGGGCGGCATCGGCTCGACGGCCCCGGCCGGCGCTCCGGTCCGCCACCAGCAGGCCCAGTCGGCCTCGTGCAACAGCACCCGCTGCGGCACCACACCGAGCCGCTCCACGGAACGGCCCACCGCGTCGGCGAGTTTTGCCGCGTCACGATGGTCGTCCGGATCGGCGAAGTAACCGATCTTCGTGTTCACCGCAGCCACCGGCCCGACCCGTCGCAGCCAGGCGCCGACAAGGGTCTCGACGTGTCCGAAGCCGTACATCGATGCGGTGTCCACGGCCGCCCCCCCGGCTTCGACGAAGGTGTCGAGAAGCCGGAAAGCCTCGGTCGGCGGCAGGAGGGCGAACGGCAGAGTGCCGAGCACCAGGCGGTGCGGGCCGGTCATTCCGCGTCGGCTTCGACGAACTCGCGTACCCGCAGCACCGCCTCACGGTTCTGAGCGTCGTCGAGCCCGATGAACAGCCGGACGTGGCCACGTCCCGTCGCGCCGGCGGCCTCGCCGGGCACGCAGAGCAGGTGCCGCTCCCGGACGAGCCGCATCGCCACCGATGAACCTTCCTCCTGCGCGATGCGGGGAAACACGTACACCCCGCCCTCCGGCATCACGCAGCTCACGCCGGGCAAGGCGTCCAGATTCGCGCTGAGGTCCGCCGCCTTGGCCTCGTACTCCCCGCGCGCGTTCTTCAGGTACGGCCGGACGTCGTCGCGGAGCATCTCGGCGGCCATCACCATCGACGGGCTCGCGCTGTACATGTACGTGTACAGCCCGAACCGCTTGATGGCGTCGACCGTCTCCGGGTCCGCGCAGATGTAGCCCAACCGAATGCCGGTGAGTGCGAAGCTCTTGGAGAAGCTGAACAGGGAGATGGCCTCCGGCACCACCGATCGGGCGCTCACGTGCTGGTGCGGGCCGTAGACGAAGGTCTCGTACTCCTCGTCCACGACGAGCCGCGCTCGGGCTGCCCCGCAGACGTCGCCGATTTCGCGCAGCTCGGCCGCGGTGAGCACCGAGCCGGTCGGGTTCAGCGGCGTGTTGAGCAGCACCGCCGCGGTACGGGAGGTGACGGCTCCGCGCAGGGCGTCCAGGTCGATCCTGTCGTGCGCACCTTCTCGGACTGTCGGCACGATCCGGACCTCGGCTCCGGCCGCCTGGGCAATTCGTGGGTAGTGCTCCCAGCAGGGGTCGATCAGGACGACCTCTCGTCGATCCGGACCGATCAGCACCGACAGCGCCGAGAAGAGAGCCTGGGCGCCGCCCGGCAGGGCGATGATCTCCGACAGGTCTACGGAGAGGTCGTTCACCTCGCTCAGCTTGCGCTGGATGCCCGCGAGCAGCGGAACGGTCCCGCGGAACGGGGTGTACTTGGTGACCGCTTCGACGGACGCCGATGACAGCGCGGAGAGCGCCGCCGGCGGCGGAGCGAAACGGGGCTCTCCGCCGGCCATCGGTAGGACATCCGTCCAGCCGGCGGCCGCAGCCTCCTCCGCGATCGAGGCAACGGCAGACAGCGGCAGGTCGGGGCGTAGATTCAGCTTCGACACGGTGATCCTCGCAGTCAGGCGCTCGGGCGGATGACGCGCTTCATGTAGCTGCAGGGGCCGAGCAGCCGGCCCGGTTCGGCTGCCTCTCGCAGCGAAAGCGTCTCGGACACCACCCTGTCGAACGGGATGTCGTCGCGCCCCAGCAGCCGCAGGGCCTTCAGGTACGCGGCGGGCGGGGCCAGCACGGAGCCCACCACCTCGAGGTCCTTCCGGCAGATCACGGAGGGGTCGACCGGGGCGGAGCCAGTGGAGATGAAGTTGCCCAGTTCGACGACCCGACCGCCGGCCCGGGCCAGGTCAAGCGCGTGTACGAAGAGTTCGGCGCTGCCGCCGCACTCGACCACGACGTCGAAGCCCAGGCCGCCGACGCTGTTACGGACGGCTTCGGTGACCCACTCATCCCCGCTGACCAGCTGGACATCGAGGTTGAGGCGCTCGCGGGCGTAGTCGGCGCGCCACTGGTTCGACTCGAAGACCAGGACGTCCGCCCCGGCCGCCTTGAGCACCAACGCCACCGCGGTGCCGACCGGGCCAGCACCGAGGACCGCGGCCCCACCGGCGACAACGGTCCCCATTCCCAGGTCGGGACGGCCCTGACCGAGGGCACGTTCGGTGGCCCGGACCGCTATGGAGGTCAGCTCCGACAGCGCCGCGCGCTGCCACGGCATTCCCTCGGGTACGCGGGCGACGAAGACGTCATCGACCAGCTCAATGTGGGTGGCGTAGCCACCGACGGCGAACTTGCCGTCGGAGCGCCAGGTGGAGAACCCGTGAACCACCCGCTGCGGGCACAGGTGCTCGTGGGAGCCGAACGACAGACAGACGGTGCAGCGTCCGCAGGGGATGCCGGGCACCACCGCCACCAGGTCACCCTCGGCGACACGCTCGTTACCGAGAACCGGGGTCCCGGATCCCACTCGCAGCACTCGCCCCAGGATCTCGTGGCCGAGGCTCAGCGGTGCCTTCGGCGTGCCAATCTTGGTATGCCGCATGACGTGCAGGTCGGTACCGCAGACCCCGGCCGCGACCACCTCGATTACCGTGCTGCCCGCACGGGTGTATCGGGGAGCTGTCATCAGCTCCAGCTCATTGCCATTCCATCCCAGGAACTCGGTCGTCGCCCCGGACGTCATGCCAGCACCTCCGTTGGTTCGTGTGTGGGCTCGGCGACCAGCACCTCGCGGATCACCCGGAGGCTGTCCCGCAGCTGGTCGGGTGTAATGACGCGAGGCGGCTTGACCCCGAGGGCGGTGCCGTAGGGCCGGACGTAGACGCCCCGCTTCAGGCAGTCGTCGGCCAACTGCCGTACCCGTGCCGGGTCGATGGGCCGGCCCTGTTCAAGCGGCTCCACCACCCGGATCAGGCCGACGCCACGGCTGCGGACGACACCGCCCCAGCCGTCGGCGAGTTCCTCGTCGAGCACACCGACGAGCGTCGCGAAGTGCTGCTGCTCGGCCGGATCCCGCAACAGCCGGCAGGTGGCCGCGAGCGCGGCTATCGCGGCCGGGTGCCCGCCGTTGGTGTAGTCCGCCTCGCCCCACTCGAGAGTGTCCAGACGGTCCTGGGCCGCCGTGATCGCCAGCGGGAACCCCCCGGCGACGCCCTTGGCGAGAACGAGCGCGTCCGGCGTCACCCCCCAGTGGGTGGCCAGTGTGTGTTCCGGCACCCAGCCGAAGGTCTGCGACTCGTCCAGGACGAGCGGCACACCCAGTTTCCGGGTGTGTTCCCGGACCCGACGCAGCAGCACCGGCATCGCCCGTCCGGTGCAGACTCCGCTACTGAGCATGAGTGGATCGAGCAGCACACAGGCCAACTCGTCGCGGTGGCGGTCGACCAGGTCGCAGATCGCCTGGCCGTTCTCCAGCGGACAGGCCAGCGGATCATGATCGTGCTCCGGGCAGTACGGCAGCGGGGCGAACACCACATCCTCCGTGCTGCCGTTGAGGATGTCAGCGGGCCTGGTGCCGAGGCCACGCAGGTTGATGGTCTGGCTGCTCTGGCCGAGGTAGATACCCCTCAAGGTGATCACCCGGGAGTGACCCGTGGCGCGCCGCGCCTGCTTGACCGCGCTCTCCACCGCGTCGGAGCCGTTGCACATCTTGGTGTTGAAGGCCAGCAGTTCCGCAGGGAGCAGGGAGGAGAGCTGTTCCACCGCTCGGCGGTCCTCCGGCGAGTCGAAGTCCTGGTCGAAGAAGGTGTACTCGGCCAGCCGCTCGACAACGCTGCGGTTGATCGCCGGGTGTGCCTGGCCGAACAGCAGGTTGACCGTCTGACTGCACAGGTCGACGTACTCGGTGCCGTGGACATCCCGGAACACGGCGCCGCGACCCCCCACCAGGGAGACGTGGCCGCGGCGCGGTCGGGTGTTGCGGCTGAGCCTCGGGCCGGTCATCGACCTCAGGCCCCGGCGCGGCGGAAGACCTTGGCGGCCGCATCCGCGTACTCGGTCATGACCACCACCGGGGCGCGCCCGTCGTCGAAGAGGATGCTGTTGACCAGCGCCCCGTCCGCGCCCAGGTCGACCGCGCGGTCGAGGTGCGCGAGGGAGCCGATGCCACCGTCGAGCACCATCGGGGTCGGCAGCGACGCGATCTCCTTGAACGCCTGCTCGTCCGCGATGCCGGCGCCGGAGCTGATCTTCGAGCCCATGATCCGCAGCAGCGGACAGCCGGCGTTCACCGCCGCGTGGGCCGCCGCCGGGTCGGCCGAGAGCAGCGGTAGCACGACCAGGCTCGGCTCCCAGGCCGATAGTTGCTCGGCTGCCCGGACCACCTCGAAGTCCCGGGAACCACGCAGGTCGTGCTCCAACACCTCCAGCTTGAGCACCCGCTCGCCGGTCATGTCGAACGCGATTTTCGCTACCTCCACCGCGGCCTCGGCAGAGGTACGCAGGTTGATGTTGAGCATCTTGACGTAGCCGCTGACATCCACCAGTTCGCCGAGCCGGTCGTAGCTCACTCCGTCGAAGCCATGCTCGAGCGCGTCGCGGCGCCGGTTCTCGTCCAACCGGTGAGTGTTGATCGGCAGGACGTTGGTGCCCGAGGACCTGAGCAGCCCGACCACGACATCCTCCGAGGCACGGTGGCGCTCGGTTCCGAAGCAGTGCCAGAACCGAGTCATCTCGATACCGGCAACAGTCAAGGTTTCGTGCTGCATTTCTCTTGCCTCCCGGTTCAGGAACAATGTCAATGAGGTGCGGGCCGGACAGCGACCATCCGGTTTCGGCCCTGGCGCTAATTCGATGATGGAGCCGGGAAGACGCACCTTCACTTCTCCCCGGGTGGTCCGCGGAATGATACGAACGGATCGGGCTACGGGATCAAGCTGGTCGATCAGGTGACAACCGATAATCTGACCATCGTCCACCGTCTATTTCCAGCCGGCGACATCCGCTACGCAGCGGTCCATGCCGGAAGTGAGGCAGGCCACGGCGGAGGTCCTCGCCAACGGGGACGGACGCAGTCCGCCGCCGAGTAGGCCGTCGAGGTCCGGCCCGGAGAATTCGAGATCCGGCCGGGCGGGCGGCCACCTGCACCACGGGCATCCCATGCGCGGTCAGCACGACGCGTCGAGCCAGGCAGCACGACCTTCCCGGGGCGCGACGGAGCACCAATACAAATCTGCCCACCATTACCCGTTCCTCGCTGGTCACCGGCGGGTAGCGGCGGCGCACCGATCCACGGTGGGTCGTCGCCTGATCCAGCCGGTTTACAAATCGAATGAAGTGCGGCGCGCCATGCGCCTGTCGCCGGTAGACCTGGTCGAATCCATCCAGCCAGCTATCGCAGCTAATATCAGACAACGATCAGCAGACCACTTACTGCCGGCACATCGGCCGACATCTTCGCCAGCGACTCCACGTCCCCGTGCCGCATGCACAGAATCATGGTCGATGACCGATGTCAACATCCCGTCCAGGCTCCCGCACGGCAACATGACAAATGACGAGTGGGACTGCGGGCGAGCGGGTCCACCCGCCGAGAATTCACCCTATTCCGAGGCAACGACAGAGGTTGACGGTCGCGTGGGGGAACACCGCCACGCCACGGACGGCACTGTCCGACGAGTTCGGACCTGGTTCCGAAGGGATCGAGCCGAATCGCCGACAGCTGACCGGGAGGCGCCGGCAACACCGTCGTGTCTTCCTGGATCGACGGCCCCGTCGGGGGACGGTTGACGTCTCTCGGTACCGGCCCACCCACCGGTGACGGCGGGCATCCCCACGAGGGCCGCAGGGGGCGTCATCCAACTGGTCATCCCTGCGCCGCCGCCACGGCCGGCCTGCCGCCCGACTCCTCCGGCGATCCGGCCATCGATAGGACGCTCCGTAGTGGATGGTGTCCCGCCCGGCGGGACATGCGGCTCGCCCCTTGCCCGTTTCGTCCTGCCTCGTCAGCACAGGGCAGCACCGCCGCAGTCGCCGTCTCCGACGGCCTCCGCTCCGCCTACGCGCCGTAATCGGCCTTCATCGCGCAGCCAGCGGGGGACCTCGCTTCCCTCGACAAGAGATGCTCAGATTGCTAACTTGTTGCCGAACACATTCACGGGGGAAAGTATCATGACAATCGCTGTTAGCAGCTGTCGGACGGGCTACCTACCTGCTCGGTCGTCGCGACCACCCGGCGAAGTCGCCGTCGGATGCGCGTCCACCAGACATATCGTGTCTACGGCTCGACGCCGAGCATATCTGCGGTAGGACCTCGGCTCCGCTCGCAACGGAATCGCCTCGCCTGCCAGGGCGAGGGCGCGCCATGGCCACGACAGGCAGCGCTGCCGGTTCGGCCGCCGTCGCGAGATGCCGGCAACCCGCCCCCTATGACGCGTGCGCCAGCAGTCCTCACGGTGCAGGACGCCGTCTTCCGCAGTCCGACTTTCACCATGATCCCACGCCGGCATGGCGGCCGCCGCAGTAACGCCGTCCCACAAGGGCGGAATGCCGTGGACCAGCGCACGGTGCTGTGGCGTACCGCCCAATGCTTCACCAGGCAGACGCCGCTAGTGAAGGAGTTTCCGTGACCGTAACCGACAGCCGCCCCGCAGTAGTGAGATCCCGCCGCGTCGCGACCGTCCGGCCAGGTCACGCCGAACCCACCGTGCGAAGTGGCGAGCCCGACGCCGTGATGGTGACCCGCGTGGGGCTGTCGATCCCGACAGATCTGAGCTACGACAGGTGGGAACAGGCCGGTCGTCGAGTGGCGGACGTAGCGAGTTCTTCGGCCTGGTGCCTCGGTGACTGGATCAATTACGGTCAGAGTCGGTACGCGGATCGTTATCGACAGGCTATCGACGCCGTCGGGCTCGACTACCAGACCATCCGCAATTACGCCTGGGTGGCCCGTCGTTTCGACATCTCCCGCCGACGAGCGGGCCTGAGCTTCCAACATCACGCGGAGGTCGTCGCGCTGCCGACCGAGGAACAGGACTCCTGGCTCACCAAGGCCGAGACTTTTCGCTGGTCGCGCAGCGAACTACGGGCCAGGGTCCGGGAGAGCAGGCACGGCCGGGGTTCATCGGACAAGAAGGTGCCGCTCCCGAGGATCAGTGCCGAGGCGGAACGGGTGGACCGGTGGCGCAGCGCCGCGGAGCGTTCGGACATGGCTCTCGAGGCCTGGATTCTGTCCTGCCTCGACCGTCAGGCGAACGAAGTGCTCGTGACCAGCCCGGAGTGATCCGGGCATGATCCCTACCAGCAGGTGCGGGGTGACTATGCCTGGCTGGCGTCGGTGTTCCAAGAGCGGGACGGCACGTCAGCCGGCCCGCCCCCGCCGCTCGGCAATCGCCGTAACCCCACACCATTGGAGGCGGCACGATGGGCTCGGACCTCGACGGCGACCATAGCCCCGGCTCGGCCCACGATCAGGTCCCGATCCGGCAGGAGACGGGCCGGCAGGCTCGCTCTAGGGCCTGTCTTGTGGATCATGGTTGGTGGGGTAGGAACATCACGGGTGTCCGGAGTGTTACCCGAGCGCTATGT
>NZ_JBNCKT010000016.1:0-68244 GCF_049841675.1 Micromonospora sp. DT4 | reverse complement strand
GCCCTCGACGTCCTCAAACAGCTGTTCACCACCGGGCCGTGGTTGCCTCAAACGGCTACCTCAAGCTGAATACGTACGACCAAAGTCCCGGGTCCCGCACGGTGGAGGTTGATGACGCCGTGTACGACGTGTTGGAGCGCACCGCCGCCAGCCGAGACACAGACATCAACAGCGCGCTGCGGTACCTGATCGAGGTGCCGATGCCTCGGACCGGTTCGGACGACGAGGACCGAGCCCAGCCGAGCGGAAAGCAGTCGCCGAGTTCGGTCACCCTGAACTCGGCGACAGCTCACCCTCAGGTCTGCATCTGAAAGGGCATTCGATAGGCATTCATGTTTTCCGTCTTAGTAGCTTTCGTCGGCTTTGACCAATTTTGAGGGAGTGGCTCTGCACTGATTCTGATGGAGGAATGCCCCGGTTGTCCTCACGCTTGCGCTCGGCTACGCGCGGGCCGCAGCCCTTTGGTCATATTCCTCAAGCGTGCCTTTTCCTCAACGCTCACCACGACGGTCTTCAGCCAACGCAGCTTGAGGCGGTTTGACATCTCCCTTCACAGGGCGATGTCGAAGGGCCACAAAACCTTCATCTTCTGCACAGCACCGCATCAAATGAGATCCCCTACATCAACCTCACTCTCCGCGCTCGTGGCGCACTTAAACAACAAGCTCAGCGGGCATTTGAATATCCATCGCACCGATAAGTAGCTTTTGTTCTAAGCGGCTTGTGTAGTGGTTCGAGGCAATAGGAATGGTTTGCACCGTGGGCTCGCGTCCATCGAGCGCCCGTTTAGGCGGTGCAGGGGTGCTTGATTCCGTTGGTTTAGGAATATGACCAAAGGGCTGCGGCCCGCGCGTAGCCGAGCGCAAGCATGAGGACAACCGCGGCATTCCTCCATCAGAATCAGTGCAGAGCCACTCTCTCAAAATTAGTCAAAGCCGATGAAAGCTACTAAGACGGAAATGTGAATGCTCATCAAACGCCCTCTCAGCTCACGGGCACGGTCTGCGGCGACCCCCGGCCGCTCGGGGCACGTACAGTCGCTGCCGTGAACGCGCGGGTGCTGATAGCCGAGGACGACGAGAAGCAGGCCGAGTTGGTCCGCCGCTACCTGGAACGCGAGGGGCACACGGTCGTCGTCGTCGGCGACGGGCGGGCCGCCCTGGAGCAGGTCCGCCAGCACCCGCCGGAGCTGCTGATCCTCGACGTGATGATGCCGAAGGTCGACGGCCTGGACGTCTGCCGCATCCTGCGGCGCGAATCCGACCTGCCCGTGCTCATGCTGACCGCCCGCACGACCGAGGAAGACCTGTTGCTCGGCCTCGACCTGGGCGCCGACGACTACATGACGAAGCCGTACAGCCCCCGCGAGTTGGTGGCCCGGGTGCGGACCCTGCTGCGCCGGGGCCAACGGGCGGCACGCGTGGCCGACCCGGTGCTGCGGGTCGGCGCGCTGCACGTCGACCCGGTCCGCCACGAGGTACGCGCCGACGGACGACGGGTCGACTGCACGCCGGGCGAGTTCCAACTGCTCCAGGCGATGGCCGCCCAGCCCGGGCGGGTCTTCACCCGCGACCAGCTCCTCGGCCACCTGCACGGCTTCGACAGGTACATCACCGGCCGGACCGTCGACGTCCACGTCATGAACCTGCGCCGGAAGATCGAGGCGAACCCGCGCAAACCAACCCGGCTGCTGACCGTGTACGGCGTCGGCTACAAGCTCGTGGAGGCGAGCCACCATGCGGCGTGAGGTGCCGCTGCACCGCAGCCTGCTGCTCCGGCTGCTCACGCTGGCCGTCCTCATCGCCGTGGGCTCGATCGCGGCCACCGCCTGGCTGGCCGTCCGCACCACGACCGGGGCGATCCGGCAGGAACAGGGACAGGCGCTCGCCGACGACGCCCGCATCTACGACACGCTGATCGGCTACGCGGCGGCCCACCCGAGCTGGGACGGCGTCGACGCCACCCTGCGACCACTCGCCGAGCAGGTCGGCCGGCGCATCACCCTGACCACCGAGGCGGGTACGCCCGTCGCCGACTCGGCACCGCAGGCCGGCCCGCTGCCCACGAAGCCCTCCGCGACCATCGACGCGCTCGCCGTCGACACCACCCTGGCCCCGGGCTCCCCCGCGGCCGTCGACGCCGCGCGGATCGACCCTCGCGCCGCCGGCCCGTACCTGCTCCCGGCCAACGAGCGCCGGACGCTGCGCGACCGGGCGGACCAGGCCGTCCTGTGCCTGCGGGTGCGGGCGAGGATCGCGGCCGTCGCCGAGGAGGGGGCTACCGGCCGACCACGGATCGCCACCCCCGGCACCGACCTCAGCGACAGCGCCACCTGCGGCCCGTTACGCGAGGAACTGGCGGCCCAGACGGCCACCGAACGCAAGGCGCTGGCACAGCTCAACGCGCTGGTGAACACCTGCCTGGCCCGGCGCAAAATCGCGCCCGTGAACGTCGACCTGGACTGGACCTGGACGACGCGGTCCGCCCCCGCGCCGAACACCCGTCGGGACGTCACCGAGGTCGACCAGGACCAGAGCCGGGCGGTCAACGCCTGCATGGGCACCAGCCGGAAGGAGCAACTCCTCCCGTACGTCGCCCCGGCGGCGACCCTGTTCGTCAGCGATCCGGGCGGTCGCCCCACCACGACCTTCGACCTGTCCCGGGCCAACCAGGCCCGGATCGTGGCGGTCGCCGGTCTCGTGCTGCTGGTGACCGTCGGCGTCACCGTGCTGGCCGGTGTCCGGCTGACCCGACCGCTGCACGCGCTGACCGGCGCCGCCCAGCGGATGCGCGACGGTGACGGCGCCGCCCGCGTCCGCGTCACCGGCCGGGACGAGATCGCCCGGCTGGCCGAGGCGTTCAACGACATGTCCGAGCGGCGCGAACGCCTCGAACAGCTCCGTCGCGCCATGGTCAGCGACATCGCCCACGAGCTACGCACACCGGTCACCACCATCCGAGGCTGGCTGGAGGCCGCCGAGGACGGCGTCGCACCGATGGACCGGAGGTTGGTGTCCTCGCTGCTGGAGGAGGCGACACTGCTGCAACACGTGATCGCCGACCTTCAGGACCTCGCCGAGGCGGACGCGGGCGCGCTGCGACTGCACCCCGAGACGGTCTACCTCGCCGACCTGCTGGGCCAGGTGGCGGAGGCGTACCGCGTCCAGGCCGACCGCGCCGGCGTGGCGCTCTCGCTGCGGGTCGACACCGATCCGCAGGTGTACGCGGACCCGGTGCGGCTGCGTCAGGCCGTCGGCAACCTGGTCGGCAACGCGGTACGCCACACTCCGGCCGGCGGCAGCGTCACGATCAGCGCCGGGACGGCCGACGGGCAGGTGACCATCGCCGTCGCCGACACGGGCAGCGGCATCAGCGCCGAGCATCTGCCCCGGGTGTTCGACCGCTTCTGGCGGGCGGAGAGGTCCCGCAGCCGGCAGACCGGAGGCAGCGGCCTGGGCCTGGCCATAGTCCGCAAGTTGGTAAAGGCCCACCAGGGCACGGTCAAGGTCGAAAGCCAACCGACAAAAGGCTCGACGTTCACCGTCCACCTCCCCACCCACCCCCGATGATCAAGAGGTTCGCGTCATCCGGACGGCGTTTCCTGACGCGAACCTCTTGATCACCGGGTCACAGCGGCCGGTGGTAGGACTAGGCTCCGGCGGCATGAGTGGTGAGATTCCGACCCAGGCGGACGTCGTGATCGTCGGCGCCGGGCACAACGGCCTGGTCTCCGCGATCCTGCTGGCCCGCGCCGGCCTGGACGTCCTCGTGCTGGAGGCCGCCGACGTGATCGGTGGCGCGACCCGCACCGAGAACCCGTTTCCGAAGGTGCCCGGACTGCGCCACTCCACGGGGTCGTACCTGCTCGGGCTCATGCCACCCGAGCTGCTCGCCACGCTCGACGTACGCATCCCGGTGCTGCGCCGCGACCCGCACTACTTCCTGCCCACACCGGGTGGCCTCGGCTCGCCGTACCTGCTCTTCGGCAGTGACACCGCCGCCACCCGGGCGCAGCTCACCGAGTTCTTCTCCCCCGCCGACGTGGCCGCCGACGACGCCATGCAGGCCGAGCTGGCCGCGCTGCGCGAGGACCTCGCCCCGGCCTGGCTGGCCGAGCCGCTGAGCGTCGAGGAGACCGCCGAGCGGCACGTCCGCCCGGCGCTGCGGCAGGTCTTCGTCGACCTCGTCCGGGGGTCCGTCGCCGACTACCTGGCCCGCTTCGAGTTCCGCTCCGAACTGCTGGTCAGCATGTACGCGGTCACCGACGGCCTCTCCGGCCTCAACGCCGGCCCGGACGACCCCGGGACAGGCCACAACTTCCTCGTGCACAACATGTGCCGGCTGCCCGGCTCGGGCGGCACCTGGATGATCGCCGAAGGCGGGATGGGAACGGTCTCCCGCACGTTCGCCGACGCCGCACGCGCCGCCGGTGCCACCATCGCGACGGGTACGCCGGTGAGCGCGGTGACCCTCGACGGCGGCGCGGCCACCGGCATCGTGCTGGCCGACGGTCGACAGGTCGCCGCCCGGGTGGTGCTCGGCGCGTGTGACCCGTACACCCTGATGGAGCTGCTGCCCGACGGCGCGCTCCCGGCGCGACTCGGCGCACGGATGGCGGCGGTCCGCCGGCCCGGCACCACCCTCAAGCTCAACCTGGCGCTCAGCGGCCTGCCGCGCTTCTCCTGCCTGCCGCCCGACGCGCCGAGCCCGTTCGGGTCGACCATCCACCTGCTGCCCGGCTCCGCGTCGCTGATCGGCGGCGACGCCACCTCGCCGATGACCGCGCTGCGCGCGATGTGGGCGGACGTGCAGGCCGGACGGCTGCCCGCGGAGCCGACCATCGAGTGGTACCTGCACACCACAGTCGACCCGTCGCTCTCCGACGCCGCCGGGCACCACTCGTCGGCGCTGTTCGTCCAGTCGGTCCCCTACGAGCTGGCCGGCACCACCTGGGACGCGGAGCTGCCCGGCTACGACGACCGGCTCGTCGAGATCGTCGAGCGGTACGCCCCCGGCACCGCCGACCTGATCGCCGACGCGGTGCCGCTGCCCCCGCCGGGCATCGAGGCGCACTTCGGTATCAGCGGCGGACACATCCACCACGTGGACAACACCGTCTCGTTCACCGACCGCATGCCGTACGCCACCGGCATCGACGGCGTGTACGCGGGCAGCGCCGGCTGCCACCCGGCCGGCAGCGTCATCGGCGCCGCCGGCCACAACGCCGCCCGACGCGTCCTCGCCGATCTAGGCCGCTGACCGGCCTCCGCTCGGGCCGACGGACGGCCGCAGATCGCCCGGGCCACCGATCAGGTAGTAGCCGACCAGCAGGAGGTACGCGCAGAGGCTCAGGATGGGGTCGATGAAGACGACGGCGAAGGCCACCAGGTAGAGCACGGGCTTGAGCAGTACCCGCCGTGCGACCGCCTGGGCCAGCCGGGGATCCAGGTCAGGGTGCAGCAGCCCACGCCGGCGCGCCCACCACCAGCTCAGGTTGACGAAGACCGCCTCACCGAGCACGGTGCCGAGGTACAGGGCGGCGGTCAGTCGCTGCTCGGCCGCGCTGCCACGCAGGTTGTCCGACAGCAGGTCGGCGGTGAACGGGATGGTCGCGATGAAGAGCAGGACACCGAGGTTGAAGACCAGCAGCATCTGATCGACCCGGACGATGTACCGCCACAGGTTGTGGTGGGCGAGCCACACCTGCCCTGCGAGCGCGAAGGTGATCACGTACGCCAGGTAGGACGGCCAGGCGTGGGCCAGGGCGTCCGGAAGCGCTCGTCCGCTCTCCCTGGCGGGGCCGGTCTGGAGCAGCTCGACGGCCATCACCGTCAGCACGACCGCGAAGACGCCGTCGCTGAACGTCTCCACCCGGGCGGCGTCCCGGGCCATCTCCCGACCGCGTGCGAACCGGTACTCGTTCTCCCGCGCGTCCGCCGCCGCCACGCCCACCCCGCTCTCGTCACGCACCCCTCCCGGCCGAAGGGAGGTCAGCTCAGGGCTTCGCCCGCCGGAGCGGGGGTCTCCGCATCGACACGGTGGGCGCGGACCTTGTGGCCGACGCTCGTCAGGCAGCGGCCACTGGGCAGGTCGAAGCGCCAGCCGTGCAGCTGGCAGGTGAGCTGGTCACCCTCGACGATGCCGAACCGGGTCAGGTCCGCCTTCAGGTGCGGGCAGCGCCGCTGCACCACCCAGTCGCCCAGCGTGATGTCCTCGGCGTCGGTGGTGCGCTCGTGCTCGTCGTACCAACCCTCGGCGTACTGGAGCCGCTCCTCCGAGAGGCACTTGAAGAACGCGTAGACGAACTCGTTGTACTGGCCGATCCGGGCCGCCGAGAACCGGCAGGACAGGAAGAGCGAGTTGACCCAGTCCACCTCGTCGATGAAGAGCAGGTGCTCGATCAGCGACCGCTCGGTCCGGAAGCGGTAGCGGACCTTCTCGTCCGCGTACGGCCGGACCTCCTTGCCGGGGAAGTCCACCACGATCGACTCGACGCTCTCCCCGTCGTAGCCCACCAGGTCGAAGCGGACCGGGCCGCCGACCCCCTTGGCCAGGTAGATCGACTCGTCGAGCAGCGGCTCGATGCGGCGCTTCATCTCGCCGAGGACGTCCACCTCGGGGTGCCGCCAGGACGCCTTCTCCGCCTCGATGATCGGGCGCTTGCGCTCCCGCATCTCCTCCAGGTGGGCGACCTTGTTCGCGAAGAACTCCTGGACCGGCACCGGGTGGGTGGTGCTCGCGCCCTCGGTGGTGACCTCGGCGACGCTGCCCGGCAGCAGCACGATCCCGTTGGTGCCGCCGACCTTCGCGTACTCCGACAGGAAGACGGACTGGTCGGGAAAGATGTTGCCCTCGTCGCCGTGGATGTCGTTGAACTGCCACAGCGCGTCGTCGAGGAAGCACGGCGGGCCGGCGATCGGGAAGACGTGATCGGCCTTCAGGTCGTCGATGTAGCGCCACGTCCGGTCGAACTGCCGGTCACGCTTCTGCTTGCCGAACGCGGTCTTCGCCGCCTGCGGCAGCTCGTAGACCATCGGGTACCAGATGGCGCCGGAGAACTGGAGCAGGTGCGCGTGCACGTGCCCCAGCTCGGCAAACACGCTCAGGTCGGTGGGGCGGGCGTCGTTCTGGTTGAGCAGCCGCACACCGTCGTACTCGACCCAGAGCGAAGAGTCGCCGATCGGGCCGTCGGTGGGGCTGGTCAGCGCCTGGATCATGATCTTCAGGCCGCCGTCCAGCTCCACGACCTGCTCGTTCGGCGCCTTGAGGAACTTCGTGAAGCCCAGCGCCCGGAACTCGTCCTCTATCTCCGAGGTGGGGAACTCGGGGAGCAGGACGGTGGCGTCCTTGGAAATGTGGTCCCGCAGGTGCTTCGCGTCGAAGTGGTCCCGGTGCAGGTGGGAGACGTACAGGTAGTCGACCTGGCCCAGGGTCTCCCAATCGAGCAGGGAATTGTCCGGGAAGGGGAACCACGAGGCGAAGTAGGCCGGGTTGACCCACGGGTCGCACAGAATGCTGCCCGCGGCCGTGTCGATCCGCATGCTGGCGTGCCCGGTTCCGGTCACTCGCACCGCACAGTCCCCCTCAAACAGACAATCAGGTGTACGCCAAACGCTACCGGAGGGAGTCTGACCGCCACCCCGCGACGCCCGTAGTGCCGTCCGGCCTGGGCGGGCAGGGCCGAAGGGCCGGTAAACCCCCACCGCGCCGCCCCGCGCGGGAGGCGTGCCAGACTAACCAAAGATCCGATCGCGAGGGAAGGACCGACAGTGGCAGGAAGCGAGCCGGTAACGTCGCCGGACCAGCACAAGCCCGGGCACCGCAAGTCGGGGCGCATCGGCGCCGTGCTGTCCGCGCTGGCGCTGGTCGTCATGGCGTTCTGCGGCAACCACGAGGGCAGGGTCGAGGACATTTGGCTGATCGGCCTCGCCGCGCTGCTGCTGGTCATCGTGATCGGCGATGCCGTACTGCGGCGCAACGGCCTGCGCTCCTGAATCGACCGGCCGCCGGGCGACCGGCCAGGACACGCCGAGGGCCCGCCCCCACCCGGGGACGGGCCCTCGTTTCGTGTACGCGTCGGGCTCAGCGCCCGAACAGGATGTCCTGCACGTCCTTGAGCGCGGCGTCGACCTCGGCCTCGAAGTAGCCGCCGGGCACCAGGCCGAACCGGAGCGTGTCCAGGTCCTTCGGGTCGGCCGGCATCGGGTTGCGCCGCTGCATGCCGCCGAGCAGGGAATCGAAGAACTGGTCCACCTGGTCCGGGTCGTACCCACTGCCGAACCGACGCACCTGGAACCTACGACGGATCTGGTCGACCCGGTACAGGTCGCTGCCGGGCGGGCCGGCCAGCGGCGGGCCACCCATCGGCGGACCGGCCACGGCGGGCGGGCCGGCCATCGGCGGGCCCCCGATGCCCTGCTGGAGCATCGGGGGCGGGCCGGCCGGGCCACGACGCAGGTCCCGCAGGTCACGCTCGGGCATCCGGATCTCGGCGGTCATGTCGACGCGAGCACGTCGGCCGGCCTCGAAGCCGTCGAAGCGGGGCTCGTCCGGAGGCGGGTAGCCGCCGGGCGCTCGTGGGCCGTCGGGCGGACCGTAGCCGCCGGGCATGCGCTGATCGTCCGGCGGACCGTACCCACCCGGCATGCGCTGATCGTCGGGCCGGCCGTACCCACCCGGTATACGCTGATCGTCCGGCGGACCGTACCCACCCGGCATGCGCTGATCGTCCGGCGGACCGTACCCACCCGGCATGCGCTGATCGTCCGGCGGACCGTACCCACCCGGCATGCGCTGATCGTCCGGCGGACCGAACCCACCCGGCATGCGCTGATCGTCCGGCGGACCGTACCCACCCGGGCCAGCCGGCAGGCCACGCGGCGGAAGGCCGTTTCCACCCATCGGCCCGCCGGGCCCCATCGGGCCGGGACCACCCTGGCCAGGGCCGGGGCCACCAGGGCCGGGACCGCGCTGCGCGTCGTAGCCGCCTCGGGGGGCGTCGTACCCGCCGGCGAAGGCACCGGTGGGCTCGTCGTAGCGGCCGTAGCGGTCGGCTGGCGGACCGGCCTGGGCGGGCATCGGCCGGGGCGGCATCGGCTGCGGAACCATGCCGCCACGGTCGTCGCGCATCGGCGGGCCCATCCGGTCCGGCGGGCCCATCCGGTCCGGCGGGCCCATCCGGTCCGGCGGGCCCATCCGGTCACCCATCCGAGGATCGCCGCCGCGGCCGGCGCTGTTGCGCTCCTCCAACTCGGCCAGCTGGCGCTCGACCCGGTCCAGGTGCAGGTCGACCTGCCACTCGTCGTAGCCGTTGAACCGCACCCGGAAGACGACGTCGTGGACCTCCTGGGAGGCCACGGGCGCGCCGACCTGGCGGCCGTCGAGCGTGGCCTCGACCCGGTCGAGGAAGGCATCCACCTCATCGACCTTGTATCCCCGGCGAACCGCCTTGCGCCGGAAACGCTGACCCTGACTCGCCACTATGTCTCCTGGTGTCGTTCGCCACGCCCGGTCACGCCGGTGCCTCTCCGGCGCGGTCGGTGAAGGTGTCGGTGTCCTCGGCAGCGGCGAGCTGGCCACACGCGCCGTCGATCTCACGACCCCGGGTGTCCCGTACCGTGGTGGAGACTCCCGCGTCGCGCAAGCGCCGGACGAACTCCCGCTCGACCGGCTTCGGGCTCGCGTCCCAGCGGCTGCCCGGCGTCGGATTGAGCGGGATGAGGTTCACATGCGTCAACTTGCCGGCCAACAGCCGCCCGAGCAGGTCAGCTCGCCACGGCTGGTCGTTCACGTCTTTGATCATTGCGTACTCGATGGACACGCGACGGCCCGTCCGGGCGGCATAGTCCCACGCTGCGTCCAGCACCTCGGCTACCTTCCAGCGCTGGTTTACCGGCACGAGCTCGTCGCGCAGATCATCATCGGGCGCGTGCAACGACAACGCAAGGGTCACAGAGAGGTCTTCGCTGGCCAGTCGGCGGATGGCCGGAACCAGGCCGACCGTGGAAACGGTGATGTGCCGCTGGGAGAGACCCAGCCCCTCGGGAGCGGGGCTGACCAGCCGACGGATCGCCGCGATGACCCGGTTGTAGTTGGCCAGCGGTTCGCCCATGCCCATGAACACGACGTGCGACAGCCGCGGCGGTGAACCGGCGACCGCGCCGGAGGCCGCCACCCCGGCCAGGTAGACCGCCTGATCGACGATCTCGGCGGTGGACAGGTTACGGGTCAGCCCGGCTTGGCCGGTGGCGCAGAACGGGCAGGCCATGCCGCAGCCCGCCTGGCTGGAGATGCAGACCGTGACCCGGTCCGGGTAGCCCATCAGCACGCTCTCCACCAACGCGCCGTCGTGCAGCTTCCAGAGCGCCTTGCGGGTCGCGCCGTCGTCGCAGGCCAGCTCGCGTACCGGGGTGAGCAGCGTGGGCAGCAACTCATCGGCCAGCCGCTCACGGGTCGCTGCGGGCAGATCGGTCATGGCCTGCGGGTCGCGTACCAGCCGCCCGAAGTAGTGATTGGAGATCTGCTTGGCACGGAACTGGGGCTCACCCAGCCCGGCGACCAGCGCCTGGCGGCCGGCCAGGTCCAGGTCGGCCAGGTGCTGCGGCGGCATGGAGGCCCGGCGTGCGGCGGGGGCGTCCGAGATGGCGGGGATCAGCGGCAGACTCGTCATGGCTGGTCCAGTGTGTCACGCCTCCGGTGGTCGGCACCTGTCCGGAGGTGTCGAACCGGCCCCCGCCGTCGGTCGGCACTGCTCGGGCCGCGGTGTTGCATGCCTCACCCCGCCAGCGGCACGAAGATCACCAGCAACAGGTACGCGGTGGGGACGGCGAACAGGATCGAGTCCAGCCGGTCCATCAGGCCACCGTGCCCGGGCAGCAGGTTGCTCATGTCCTTGATCCCGAGGTCCCGCTTGATCATCGACTCGGCGAGGTCGCCGAGGACCGCCGCGCAGGAGACGGCCACCCCGAACAGGGCACCCCACCATGGGGCCAGCTCGAACATCAACCACAGCAGCAGGGCACTGCCCAGAGCCGCCGCGGTGACCGAGCCGGCGAAACCCTCCCAGGACTTCTTCGGGCTGATCGACGGTGCCATCGGGTGCCGGCCGAAGGAGACGCCGGCCGCGTACCCGCCGGTGTCGGAGAGGACCACCGCGATCAGCGTGGCCAGGATGCGCAGCCGGCCGTCGTCGGGGGCCGCCGCCAGCAACGCCGCGAAACCGGCGAGGAACGGCACGTAGACGGCGATCAGGGTGGCGGCGGTGAGATCTCGCTGGAAGCCGGCCGGGCCGTCACCCAACCGCCAGATCATCGTGCCGAGCACCGTCACCAACAACCCGAGGCTGAGCGCGTCCGGGCCCGCGAACCAGGCCAGACCGACCGTCAGGACACCACCGGCGAGCAGCGGCACCAGCGGCGGGTGAGCGCCGCTGCGCCGAACCGCCCGGACCATCTCCCAGATACCGATGGCGACGGCGGCGGCGATCACCGGCAGGAATGCCGGCGGGTAGAAGACCAGCGGCACCACGATCAGCGCGCCGAGGGCGAGGCCCACACCGATCGCCGCCGGGAGGTTGCGGCCGGCCCGGCCGGTACCCACCTGCTGGGTCGCCGGTCGGTCGATGCCGGCCCGTCGGCGGCCCCTCGGCCGCCGACCCGTCGGCGGCTCCGGGTCGACCACCGGGTCGTCGTCCGGCAGGATCTCGGCACCGATGGGCGCGAGCTGCGCGGTCGGGTAACCGGCATCGTCGTCGTAGCGCGGCCCGTCGCGGTCGTCGTACCGTGGCGCAGTGTCCCGGTCGTCGTAGCGCGGCTCGTCGCGGTCGCTGTAGCGGGGTCCGGCGTCGCGGTCGTCATAGCGCGGTCCGGCCTCGCGGACGTCGTAGCGCGGCGGAACGTCACCGGCTGGTGGCTGATCGCCGTAGCGGCCTCGATCGTCGTAGCGGTCCCGATCGTCGTAGCGGTCCCGGTCGTCGAAACGGTCCCGATCGTCGAAACGGTCCCGATCGTCCGGGCGGACGGCACGGCCACGCTCGTCGTACGGGTCCACCGGCTGCGGCTCGGCGTACGCGCGGGCCCGCGGCTCGGCGTACAGCTCAGGCCCGGCGGCCGGACGGCGGCTCCACTGGCCGGCCTCCAGCTCCTGCTCGGGCCAGGGCAGGGCGACCTGGTGTTCCGGCCGGTCCCAGCCGCGCGGCTCGCCGCCGTAGGGGTCGGGGTGGGACATCACGCACCGTGCTGGAGCGCGAGTGCCACCACATGACGCAAGACCACAAGCATCCCCTACAAGCGCGACTGCGTTTCTCCGGCTCGACCGCTGCGACGGTCGCTCGACCCCGGCGTTCACCACTCGGTGACCGGGAATCCTGCCGAGCCTACTGCACACGCCGCCGGCGCGAAGCGGACGATGGCCCGCCCCTTCGGCGGACGTGCCCGGGAGCCGACCCCTCGTGCGCGGCCTTTGCACTGCTTCACCGGAGGCGACAGTCGACGCCCGGCTACCGGACGCGAGGTGTTGCCCCGGTTGAAGCAGAGCAGAGCGCTACGACGAGGTCGGATGCCCCTGCCGCACGCTGGTTCAGCCCGACGGGACCGATCTGGAAAGGGGCGAGGCCCGCCCCGCTGATCGGGTCGGGCCTCGTCGTGGCGAGCAGGTGGGGGTCACACCTCCAGCAGCTCGGTCTCCTTGTGCTTGACCAGGTCGTCGATGCTGGCGACGTAGCGCTGCGTCAGGTCGTCGAGTTCCTTCTCGGCGCGACGGCCGTCGTCCTCGCCGGCCTCGCCGTCCTTGACGATCCGGTCCAGCTCCTCCTTGCCGCGGCGGCGGACGTTGCGGATGGCCACCTTGGCCTCCTCGCCCTTGTGCCGGGCCACCTTGATCATGTCGCGGCGGCGCTCCTCGGTCATCTGCGGAAGCAGGATGCGCAGCTGGTTGCCCTCGTTGTTCGGGTTCACCCCGAGGTCCGAGTCGCGGATCGCCTTCTCCATCGCGTTGATCTGCGAGTTGTCGTACGGCTTGATGATGGCCATCCGCGGCTCGGGAACCGCGATGGACGCCATCTGCGTCAGCGGCGTGGGCGTGCCGTAGTAGTCGATGATGACCTTGGAGAACATGGCGGCGTTGGCGCGACCGGTGCGGATGGCGCCGAACTCCTCCTTGGCGTGCTCAACCGCACGCTCCATCTTCTCCTCGGCCTCGAGGAGGGTGTCGTCGATCACCGGTCTCCTCGCCTCCTTCTGTGCTCGTCGTGGGCTCTGCTGAAAGTCGTCAGGCTCAAGCAGTGATCAGAGTGCCGATCTTGTCGCCACCCACCGCGCGGATGATGGTGTCGTCACCCTGCGCACCGAAGACCAGCATCGGCAGGCCGTTCTCCATGCAGAGGCTGAACGCGGCCGCGTCGGCCACCCGGAGGTTGCGGCGCAGCACCTCGGAGAACGTGATCGAGTCGAGCTTGCTGGCGGTGGGGTCGATCCGCGGGTCGGCGGTGTAGACGCCGTCCACACCGTTCTTGCTCATGAGCACCACGTCGGCGCGGATCTCCAGCGCCCGCTGGGCGGCCACGGTGTCGGTGGAGAAGTACGGCATGCCGGCGCCGGCGCCGAAGATGACCACGCGGCCCTTCTCCAGGTGCCGGATCGCCCGCAGCGGAATGTACGGCTCGGCGACCTGGGCCATCGTGATGGCGCTCTGCACCCGCGTCTCGATGCCCTCCTTCTCCAGGAAGTCCTGCAACGCGAGGCAGTTCATCACGGTGCCGAGCATGCCCATGTAGTCGGCGCGAGCACGATCCATCCCACGCTTCTGCAGCTCCGCGCCGCGGAAGAAGTTGCCCCCGCCGACCACCACCGAGACCTGCACGCCGCGGCGGACCACGGTGGCGATCTGGCGGGCGATGGCCTGCACGACGTCCGGGTCGACGCCGATCGCGCCGCCACCGAACACCTCACCCGAGAGCTTCAGCACCACCCGGCGGGCCCGCCCGGGCGGCGGTGCCGTCGGATCGTCCATCGCCAGCGTCCGGTCACTCACAACCTGCGTCATCCGCCCCGCCTTCCCCACGCGCACGCCCCCGGGCGACGCGTTACCGCGAACCTGCCGCTGCCGACCCTATGTGACGAGAAGGCCGCGGTGCCTGTCACGTACACCGGCGGCCTCCTCGTCGACGTCTTGCGCCCACGGGCGCGCGCGGCGCCCGGGTGGCGGCTCAGGCCTGGCCGACCTCGAACCGCACGAAGTTGGTGACCTCGATGCCGGCCTCGGCCAGCACCTGCTTCACCGACTTCTTGTTGTCGGCAACCGACGCCTGCTCGACGAGGACGTAGTCCTTGAAGAAGGCGTTCACCCGACCGTCGACGATCTTCGGCAGTGCCGCCTCGGGCTTGTTCTCCTCGCGGGCGGTCTGCTCGGCGATGCGCCGCTCGGACTCGACGACCTCGGCCGGAACCTCGTCCCGGGTGAGGTACTTCGGCCGCATCGCGGCGATCTGCATCGCGACGCCGCGGGCGTCGGCGTCGCCCGCCTCGTCGGACTTGCCGGTGTACGACACCAGCACGCCGACGGCCGGCGGGAGGTCCTGCGCCTTGCGGTGCAGGTAGACCGCGGTGGTGCCCTCGACCTTGGCGAACCGGTTGAGGACCAGCTTCTCGCCGATCTTGGCGGACTGCTCCTGGATCAGGTCCGCGACGACCTTGCCGTCGAGCTCGCTGGCGAGCAGCTCCTCGGCGTTGTTCACGCCGGAACGCTCACCGTGCTCGACCAACTGCTGGGCCAGCGCGATGAACGACTCGGTCTTGGCGACGAAGTCGGTCTCGCAGTTGAGCTCGAGCAGCGCCTTGCCGGAGTGGGCGACCAAACCGTTGGCGGCCGTACGGCCAGCCCGCTTGCCGACGTCCTTCGCGCCCTTGACGCGCAGGATCTCGACGGCCTTGTCGAAGTCGCCCTCGGCCTCGGTCAGCGCCTTCTTGCTGTCCATCATGCCGGCGCCGGTGAGGTCGCGGAGCTTCTTGACGTCCGCGGCGGTGATTTGGGACATGGCTCTCTCTTCGATGTTGAGTCGGCGTGTGGATGGTCAGAGGTGCCGGTTACCCGGATTCGGGCGAAACCTGCCCGTCGTACCGTCGCCGCCCGCCGTTCGTGAAAACGGACGGCGGGGCGGCGACGGTGCGGTCACTCCGCGGTAGCGGCCGCCGGCTGCTCGGTGGCGGCCTGCGCCGGCTGCTCGGTGGCGGCGGGCTGCTCGGCGGCGGCAGCGGCCGGCTGCTCGGCCGGGACGGCCGACTCGTCGGCCTTCTTCGGCTCCAGCAGCTCGCGCTCCCACTCGGTCAGCGGCTCGTCGCTCGCGACACCCTCGGGCTTCTCGTCCCCGCCCCGGCGACGGCCGGAACGCGCGATCAGACCGTCCGCGACGGCGGCGGCGACGACCTTGGTCAGCAGCTCGGCCGAGCGGATGGCGTCGTCGTTACCCGGGATCGGGAAGTCGACCTCGTCCGGGTCGCAGTTGGTGTCGAGGACGGCGATCACCGGGATGCCCAGCTTGCGGGCCTCGTCGACGGCGATGTGCTCCTTCTTGGTGTCGACGATCCAGACCGCGGCCGGCAGCTTCTGCATGTCCCGCAGACCACCCAGCGTGCGGGTCAGCTTGATCTTCTCGCGGGAGAGCTGCAGGGTCTCCTTCTTGGTGTAACCGGCGGCGGTGCCGCTGAGGTCACCCAGGCCCTCCAGCTCCTTCATCCGCTGGAGCCGCTTGTACACGGTCTGGAAGTTGGTCAGCATGCCACCGAGCCAGCGGTGGTTGACGTACGGCTGACCGACCCGGGTCGCCTGCTCGGCGATGGCCTCCTGAGCCTGCTTCTTGGTGCCGACGAAGAGGATGCTGCCACCCTCCGCGACGGTCCCACGCACGAACTCGTACGCCTTCTCGATGTAGTCGAGAGTCTGGCGCAGGTCGATGATGTAGATGCCGTTGCGCTCGGTCATGATGAAGCGCTTCATCTTCGGGTTCCAGCGTCGGGTCTGGTGCCCGAAGTGGACACCGCTCTCCAGCAGCTGGCGCATGGTCACGACGGCCATGGTGTGGGTACTCCTCAAGATCCCTGGTTGTCACGCCTGGCCGGTGGCCGGGCGTCCTGGCGCCTGATCGCCGGCCCATGGTGGACCCGATCAAGATCGGGACCAGGGGGGCCGTCGCTACACGACGATTCGTGAAGAGGGCGCGCGAGGTCGACCGCGCGAGGCGGTCGCCAGTTGGCCAGTGTACGCCCCTCGCCCGTTTCACCGTGGCGGGGTGCCGGAGTGCTCCGGGGATCGCGCTAGTTCCGGGAAATAGTGGCTTCCGCGTCGCCGGAGGCCACTATTTCCTGGTTGTTGCGTGAATCATCGGCCGCGCCGGGCCGACGGCGCATCAGCCGGCGGCGAGCGCTGCGGCGACGAAGAGCACGAGACCGACGGTCAGGTACGCCGTGGGAGGGCGCAGCCAACCCCGGCCGCTGTCGGAGAGCGCCAGTCCGCCCGTTCTGAGCCCGTACAGCCCGGTTGCGAAGATCGGCAGCCCGGCGACGAGGCTGATGCCCACCACGACGTTGCCAGCGTCCAGCGGGTCGCCGGTCACACCTGCCAGCAACACCCGCAGCGCGGGGATCTCGAAGATCAACGCCAGCAGGGCGAAGAGGGCCGCCAACGCCGGGCGGCGGGTCCGATAGACACCGTCAGGCGCCGGGGGGTACGCCGTCGCGTCGCCCGCGGTCAGGTCGAAACGGGGGCCGATCCCCGGCATCGGGCCGGTCGGCATCTCCAGCGGGTGCGGCTGCTCCCCGCTGCCGCCCCGGGTCGAGTCGATGATCGGGTATCCGGCGAGCGGGGCCGGCCGCGCCTGCTCGGCGAAGGGGGCGGGCTGACCCTGCTCGGCGAACGAGGCGGGCTGACCCGACTCGGCGAAGACGGCGGACGGGCCCGGGTCGGCGGGTCTGGTCTGCCCGGTGAGCAGAGCGCCAGCCGAGGCGGCGCCCGCCATGGTCGCCGGCCCGGCGTTGCTGACCGCCACCGGCCCGGTGACCCTGGCGGGTGCCGGCACGCTCTCCGGGGCGGTCGTGCTCAGTGGCTCGCGGGCGGCCCGGCGGCCGGGCAACTCGCCGGAGATCTCCGAAGGATCCCGATCCGCCCGGCGAGAGCGGGTCGGCCGGAAACCGTCCACGTCCGTACGGCCGCTCGGGTCCGGCTCGCGGCGTCGACCGACGCCGGTGTCCTCGACGGAGCGGCCGTCCTCGACGCCGCGCTGCTCGGGGATCTCGCCGTCGCGGTATGGCGGTTCACCCGTACCGCGCCACTCCGGCTCGCCGTACCCGCGCCCCCGCTCGTCGGGGTACCAGCGCGACTCCTGATCTTCCGGAAAGCTCCGTCGTCCGTCCACGTCAGGCACCGTATGCGACGGCCCGTCCCCGCGTCATTTCGGCCCGCCCAGTTGATCGACTCCGGGTCGCCGGTCTGTGGGTATCTGAGCGCCGGGAGGCGCCCAGATCGCCATCTGGAGTCGATCGCCCTCGCGCCCAGCCTGCTCCCCGCCGTAGCACAGCAGGGGCTTGATCGTCCGGTTGTCCACAGAGCGACCGTCATCCACAGGCAGGCCGCCGCGGGGTCGCGGCGCTCGTGCTCCGACGGGCACCGTCGCGGCCATGACGAAGCGGAACCAGGCGGTCGGCGCGTACGGCGAGCGGTGCGCCGCCCGACACCTGAGCGAGGCGGGGCTACGCCCGATCGTCCGGAACTGGCGCTGCCCGGATGGGGAGATCGACATCATCGCCTGGGACGGGCCGGTGCTCGCGTTCTGCGAGGTGAAGACCCGTCGGGGCGACACCTTCGGCACGCCGGCCGAGGCTGTCGTACCGGCCAAGGCCCGCCGCCTGCGCGGGCTCGCCGCGCGCTGGCTCGCCGAGACCGGCACGAACGCCGACGAGGTGCGGTTCGACGTGCTGTCGGTGCGGCTGCCCGATGCCGGTCCCGCGCGAGTCGACCACGTCAAGGGCGCGTTCTGAGATGCGCCGCCGACGTATCGGCGACGCGCCGTGAGTTACGCGAAGATCCTCTGCGTGGGGTTGGTCGGCGTCACCGGCCACCTCGTCGAGGTCGAGGCGGACCTGGCCGCCGGCCTGCCGGCGGTGGTGATCTCCGGCCTGCCGGACACCGCCCTGCACGAGGCCCGCGACCGGGTCCGGGCCGCCGTGGTCAACTCCGGCCAACGCTGGCCGAACCGGCGCATCACGTTGAACCTGCTGCCCGCGACGCTGCCGAAGTTCGGCTCGGCCTTCGATCTGGCCATCGCCGCCGCCCTGCTGGGCGGCTCGGGTGAGCTGCCGCTGCTCCCCCTGGAGGGCGTGGTGGTCCTGGGCGAGCTGGGCCTGGACGGGACGGTCCGGCCGGTGCGCGGTGTGCTGCCGATGGTCGCCGCGGCGGCCAGGGCCGGCGTCGAGCGCGTGATCGTGCCGGCCGGCAACGCCGCCGAGGCCGCGGTCATCCCCGGCGTACGGGTGCGGGCGGTGGACACGTTGCACCGTCTGGTCACCTTCGTCCGCGACGGCAGCCCGCTGATCGAGCCACCGCCGGACGCCCCGGCGCCGGTCACCGGCGGACCCGACCTCGCCGACGTGGCGGGGCAGCAGGTGGGCCGCCGCGCGCTGGAGATCGCCGCGGCGGGCGGGCACCACATCGCGCTGCTCGGTCCTCCGGGCGCCGGCAAGACGATGCTGGCCGAGCGCCTGCCGTCGCTCCTACCCGAGTTGGACGACGACGCGGCGCTGGAGGTGACCGCCCTGCACTCGGTCGCCGGACTGCTGCCACCGGGTGGTCAGCTCCTCCGTCGTCCACCGTTCCAGTCACCGCACCACACGGCGACGATTCCGTCCCTCGTCGGTGGCGGTTCGGGGCTGGCCCGTCCCGGCGCGGTGTCGCTGGCCCACCGCGGGGTGCTCTTCCTCGACGAGGCGCCGGAGTTCAGCAAGGGCGCGCTGGAGGCGCTGCGCCAGCCACTGGAGCACGGCCGCATGAGGCTCAGCCGCAGCGGAGGCGGCACCGAGTACCCGGCCCGGACGCAACTGGTGCTGGCCGCGAACCCGTGCCCGTGCGCGAAGCCGTCCGGCGACGCGTACTGCGAGTGCTCGCCACTGGCCCGCCGCCGCTACCTGGGCCGACTCTCGGGGCCGCTGCTCGACCGGATCGACGTGCAGGTGCGGCTGATGCCCGTACGTGCGGCGGAGCTGATGGCGTCCGGCAGCGACGCGGAGTCCTCGGCCACGGTCGCCGCTCGGGTCGCGGCAGCCCGCAGCTCGGCGGCCACCCGCTGGGCCAGCCTCGGACGACGCCTCAACGCCGAGGTGGACGGTCCGCTTCTCCGCCGCCCACCGTGGCGACTACCGGCGCCGGTCACCGCCGAACTGCGTGGCCGGCTCGACTCCGGCTCACTCTCGGCGCGCGGCTTCGACCGGGTGATCCGAATGGCCTGGACCATCGCGGACCTGGACGGCCGCGACCGGCCAGACCGTGAGGACGTACGAGAGGCGACCCAGCTACGGACAGGAGAGACGCCATGAGCGCCGACGAGGAGAGCAGGCTGGCCCGGGTGGCCCTGACCTGGCTGGCCGAACCGGGCACAAGGGTGGTGCACCAGTTGGTCGAACGGCTGGGCCCGGTGGCGACGCTGGATCTGTTGCTCGGCGGCGGCAGCCCCGACAGGCGGCTGTCCGCCGCCGTGGCCGCTCGGATGTCCGCCGGCGACGCTCGTGCGATGGCGGCCGAGGCCCTGGACCGGACGGATCGGCTCGGCGCACGCCTGGTCACGCCGGACGACGACGAGTGGCCGACCCGGGTCGCCGATCTCGCCAGGCTGCGACTTCCGGACCTGACCCGCCGTGTGGACGCGGAGACCGCGCCACCGCTGTGCTTCTGGGTACGCGGCGCGTGGCCACTCGGCGAGGCGCTGGACCGCTCGGTGGCCGTGGTCGGCGCGCGGGCCGCCACCGGCTACGGCCAGCACGTGGCCACCGACCTGGGGTACGGGTTGGCCGAGCGGGATTGGACTGTCGTCTCCGGTGGCGCCTTCGGGATCGACGCCGCCGCCCACCGAGGCGCCCTCAACGCCGACGGGCTGACGGTGGCGGTGCTTGCCTGCGGGGTGGATCGGCCGTACCCGATGGGCAACACCGCCCTCTTCGACCGGATCGCCGACACGGGGCTGCTGGTCAGCGAATGGCCGCCCGGCGCCGAACCGCTGCGGCCCCGGTTCCTGATCCGCAACCGGGTGATCGCGGGCGGCACGCTGGGCACCGTCCTGGTGGAGGCGTCGGCGCGCAGCGGGGCGACGCAGACCGCCCGGCGTGCCATCTTCACCGGCCGGGTGGCCATGGTCGTGCCCGGGCCGGTGACCTCGGCGATGTCCGTCGGCGCGCACGAGTTGCTGCGCGAGAACCCCAAGGCCCGGCTGGTCACCGGGGTCGCGCACGTTCTCGAGGAGGTCGGTCGGATCGGCGCGGACCTCGCCCCGCTGGCCCGTGGGCCGCAGCGGCCGACCGACGCGTTGGACGACGACGCCCGGTCGGTGCTGGAGGCGTTGCCCCGCCGGGGCGTACGGGGTGTGGACGCGCTCGCCGCCCGAGCCGGTCTGGACGTGCGTACCGCGCTCCGCAAGCTGTCACTGCTCGAAGAGCTGTCGATGGTGGTACGACGCGACGGCGGCTACACCCTCGCTCCGACCGACAAACCCAAGGCCCCGGCCGATCGCGGTTAGACGCGGACGCCGACGTGGCCGGCAGAGCACCACCCTTCGGCCGTACGCTGGTGCCGTGCCTGCTGCCAGCAAGGGTGTACACGCCGCCCGGCGGACCGCATCCGTGACGCCGCGATCGGCGTGGCGGCCGTGAGCCGATCTACCCGGGGCACCCGGGCCACCCACCAGGAGCTGCCACCGGCGCTGCGCGAGGCGGTCGACGACTTCGCCGGGCACCTGTCCCAGGTCCGCAACCGGTCGGCGCACACCGTCCGCGCGTACGTCACCGACGTGGTCGCGTTGCTCGACCACGCGGTGCGAATGGGTTGCCGAGAGCTGTGCGAAGTGGACCTGTCGGTGCTGCGGAGCTGGTTGGCCCGACAGCGGACCACCGGCGCCGCCCGTACGTCACTGGCACGGAGAGCCGCCTCGGCACGGGCGTTCAGCGCGTGGGCACACCGCGCCGGGCTGCTCCCCGCCGACGTGGGCGCCGCACTGGCCAGCCCTCGCGCGCATCGGGAACTGCCCAGCGTCCTGCGCGCCGACCAGGCCGCCGCGCTGCTGGAGGCACCGGCCCGGCCCCCGACGACCCCGCACGGCACGGCCACAACCGAACCCACCCCGCACGGCACGCCCACAACCGAACCCACCCCGCACGGCACGCCCACGACGGTCGCGGCCCCGGGCGGGGCAGTGTCGACAGGAGCCGACGGCGACAGCGGGGTGGCCGACGCGGCGGTGGTGCTGCGCGACCGGGCGCTGCTGGAACTGCTCTACGCCAGCGGCGTACGGGTCAGCGAGGTGTGCGGGCTGGACGTCGAGGACGTCGACCACGGCCGGCGGGTGATCCGGGTGTTCGGCAAGGGCCGTCGGGAGCGGTCGGTGCCGTACGGGGTGCCGGCGCAGCGGGCGTTGGACGAGTGGTTGCGCCGCGGCCGACCCGCGCTGGTCGCTCCGCACTCGGGTGTCGCGCTGCTGCTCGGGGCCCGCGGTGGTCGGCTCAATCCGACCACCGCGCGTCAGATCGTCGGCGGGTACGCCGAGGCGGCCGGCCTACCCCGGACCAGCCCGCACGGCCTGCGCCACTCCGCGGCCACCCACCTTTTGGAGGGTGGCGCCGACCTGCGCGCCGTGCAGGAGCTACTCGGCCACTCGTCGCTGGCCAGTACGCAGATCTACACGCACGTCTCGGTGGAACGGCTGCGCGCCGCCTACCGCCAGGCACACCCCCGTGCCTGATCAAGGGCCGGGAGGCTGGTCCATCCGCCGGTTACGATCATCCGGTGAGTGCCCCGCAGCCCCCCGAGTCGATTCCGGGCGCCCGCCTGCTGTTCTCCCTGGATCCGGCGGTCAGCCATCTCAACCACGGGTCGTTCGGCGCGGTGCCGATCGGCGTGCAGCGGGCCCAGCAGCGGCTGCGCGACGAGATGGAGGCCAACCCGCTGCGCTTCTTCACTCAGGGGCTCGTCGACCGGATCGCGCACACCAGACGGCACCTCGCCGGGTTCGTCGGCGCGGACCCGGAGGGCAGCGCGCTGATCGGCAACACCACCACCGGCGTCGCCGTGGTGCTCCAGTCGGTGGGTCTACGCCCCGGTGACGAGGTGCTCAGCACCGACCACGGGTACGGGGCCGTGAGTCTGGCCATCGCGCGGGAGTGCCGCCGCACCGGCGCGGTCAGCCGGGTCCTGCCGATCCCGCTGGACGCCGGCGACGAGCAGATCGTGCAGACCATCCGGGCCGGCCTGCGCCCGGGGAGGACCAGGCTGCTCGTCGTCGACCAGCTCACCTCCGCCACCGCCAAGCTCTTTCCGACCGCCGCCATCGTGGGGGTGGCCCACGAGAGCGGTGTGCCGGTCCTGGTGGACGCCGCACACGCCCCCGGCATGCTCTCCGCCACGGTCGCCGGCATCGGTGCGGACTTCTGGGCGGGCAACCTGCACAAGTGGGGGTACGCCCCGCGCGGCACCGCCCTGCTGGCGGTCAGCCCGCCGTGGCGGGAACGGATCGAGCCGCTGGTGGTGTCGTGGGAGCAGGAGAGCGGCTTTCCGGCCCGGATCGAATGGCAGGCCACCCTCGACTACACCTCCTGGCTGGCCGCCCCGGCGGGCCTGTTCACGCTGCGCAGCCTCGGCGTCGACCGCGTGCGTGAGCACAACGCGGCGCTCGCCGCGTACGGCCAGCGGGTCGTGGGGGACGCGCTCGGCGTGCCCCCCGCCCAGCTGCCCGACCCCGGCGGACCGGGGGTTGCCCTGCGCCTCATCCCGCTGCCGGCCGGCACGGCGACCACCATCGAGGCGGCCCGGGCGTTGCAGACGCGGATCGGCGAGCGGCTCGCCGCCGAGGTCGCGGTGATGAGCTGGAACGGTCGCGGCTGGCTGCGGCTCACCGGTCAGGTCTACAACAGCGCCGACGAGTACGAGCGGCTGGCCATGCGGCTGCCTGCGCTGCTCGCCCAGCGCTGACCCCACTCCCGCCGCGCCGACCGCGAGCGGACGCGCCGGACCCGAAGACAGCCGAGCCGGTAGCGGGCGCACGGCGGCCATAGGCGGACGGCCCGGGCCCGGGAGCGGACGCACCGGCAGCAGGCGCACCGGGCCGAGGCCGAGCAGGGCCAACGGGTCGAGGTACTCCTCGCCTCGGCGTAGACCCCAGTGCAGACAGGCCACGGCCGGACATCCGGGATGCCCCGGCAGAAGCGCGCCCAGCGGCGTGCCGGCGCTGACCGGCTGGCCGGGACGTACCGTGGGTTGGACCGGTTCGTAGGTGGTCCGCAGGCCGTCGGCATGGCCCACGGTGACCACCGGTCGGCCGGCCACCAGCCCCGAAAAGAGCACCGTGCCCGGGCCGGCGCTGCGGATCGACGTGGCGGGCGGGACGGCCAGGTCGACGCCCCGGTGCCCGGCCAGCCACGGCTGCGGCGGCGGGTCGAACCGGCGCACCGGTCGCGGTGGGCCGTCGACCGGCCAGCGGTACCGCGCCGGCCCGCCGTCCGCCGCGACGGACACCGGGACCACGGCGGAGAGCCCGGCAGGCACGGGCACCAGCGCCGGCGCACCCAGCACCGCTGCCAGCACCAGCGCCAGGTCGCAGAGTTGAATGGTCAGCGCCAGTGGGAGCAGGGCGCTGAGCAGCACGGTTCGGCGGATCGATCCGGTACGCGGTGACGGTCGCATGCCGCCAGGCTCCGACCGCACGAGGGCCCGCCGCCACCCCTCGCGGCGAGGCTGTGGACAACCGATGGTCCTGTGGACGACCACCCGGAGCGTCCGTTGATCTGCTACGGCCGGCGCTGGGCCCAGGCCCTGTCTGATATGAACTGGCCGGCCTGCGGCGGGCCCGGACGACGACCGGCGGCCTTGCGGTCACGTCCGGATACGACACCGGCATCCGGACGCCACCGCGCCCTGCCGGATCGCCGCGCGGCCTCCGCCTCGGCTCGACCGCCCTCATGGAACAGAGCCTAGGCTGGGCCCGCGTGCAGTGTCCTGCCGCCACCGGGACCGGGGAGGCCCCGCATGACCACTGTCGACGACCGGGGGCCGAGCGTGGCCGACGTGAGCGGCCCGTCGCGGCTCGCCGAACCGGACGAGGCGATCAGCGCCGACGAGTTGCAGCTTGCCGCCCGCAACCACGGCATTCCCCTGGAGGCGCTGCGCTACGACGTCACCCCGGCCGGACTGCACTACCTGCTGATCCACTACGACATCCCGGAGCTGGATCCGGCGACGCACGCGCTCACCATCGGCGGCGCGGTCGAACGGCCGACGACCGTCAGTCTGGCCGAGCTGCGTGAGCGGCCCCGGGTCACCCACCGGGTCACCCTGGAGTGCGCCGGCAACGGTCGGGCCCTGCTGCACCCCCGGCCGGTGAGCCAGCCGTGGCTGGTCGAGGCGGTCGGCAACGCCGAGTGGACGGGCACCCCCCTCGCTCTGCTGCTGCGCGAGGCGGGTCTGGGCCCGGATGCGGTGGACGTGGTCTTCACCGGCGCCGACCACGGTGTCGAACGCGGGGTCGAGCAGGACTACCAGCGGGCGCTGCCGGTGGCCGACGCGCTACGCGAGGAGGTGCTGCTGGCGTACGAGATGAACGGCGCTCCCCTGCTGCCACAGCACGGCGCGCCGCTGCGGCTGATCGTGCCGGGCTGGTACGGCATGGCGCACGTCAAGTGGCTGCACTCGATCGAGGTCCGGACCGAGCCGTTCGAGGGCTACCAGAACGCGGTGGCCTACCGGCTGCGCCGCGACGCCGACGGCCCGGGCGAGCCGGTCACCCGGATCGAGCCGCGTGCGCTGGTCCGCCCGCCGGGCTTCCCCGACTTCATGACGCGCCGTCGGGTGCTGCGGCCAGGACCGTGCACGGTGGACGGTCGGGCCTGGTCGGGGCACGCGCCGGTGGTGGCGGTGGAGGTGAGCGTCGACGGCGGGGCGAGCTGGGCGCCGGCCGAGCTCGACCCGGCGGCGGGCGGGGAGTTCGCCTGGCGGCGATGGCGGTACGAGTGGACGGCGATGCCGGGCCGGTACGTGCTCAGCGTCCGGGCGGACCCAGCCGGTCGAGCAGCCGTGGAACCGTGGCGGTTTCGCCAACAATCTGGTGCAGCGCGTCGAGGTCGTGGTGCCGGCCGAGTGACCGGTGGGTCAGCCGCGGGTGGGGGCCCGTGGCGCGACCGGCGGGTCAGTTGCCGAAGCCGGAGTCGGCGGGCAGGGAGATGTCGGGCTTCTCCAGCTCCTCGACGTTGACGTCCTTGAAGGTCATCACTCGGACGTTCTTCACGAAGCGGGCAGGACGGTACATGTCCCACACCCAGG
The DNA here is from genome assembly GCF_049841675.1 of Micromonospora sp. DT4. Taxonomy (NCBI): domain Bacteria; kingdom Bacillati; phylum Actinomycetota; class Actinomycetes; order Micromonosporales; family Micromonosporaceae; genus Micromonospora; species Micromonospora sp. DT4. The sequence goes on along the minus strand of NZ_JBNCKT010000016.1, from coordinate 42,687 downwards.
CGTCGTGCATCTCGACCTCGAAGTAGACCTCGCCGTCGGAGTTACGCACGTGCAGGTCGACCTGGTTGGCCAGGTAGAACCGGCGCTCGGTCTCCACCACGTAGGAGAACTGGCGGACAATGTCGCGGTACTCCCGGTAGAGCTGCAGCTCCATCTCGGTCTCGTACTTCTCGAGATCTTCCGCGCTCATCGCACTCCGCCTTCCATGACCACATCTTCCCCCACCGGCGCCGAAGGCCGAGGCTGCTCGCCCAACGCCACGCCGACGGTACCCCCTGACGCCCACGAGTGCCCCATCGGCTCGTCCGGGGCCGGGCCGACGGGCCGCCGGGCGCGCGGTGGCCGGCCGTCGCGACCGGAGACCGTGGCGACATTGACGTACGAGAAGCGATGTTCCCAACACGGCCCGTGCTCGCGCAGCGCCGCGCTGTGCTCCGCGGTGATGTACCCCTTGTGCTCGGCGAACCCGTACGCCGGGTACGTCCCGTCCAACTCCACCATGATCCGGTCCCGGGTCACCTTGGCGAGCACGCTGGCCGCCGCCACGCAGGCAGCCACCCGGTCGCCCTTCCACACCGCCAGCCCCGGCACACCCAGGCCGTCCACGCCGAAGCCGTCGGTCAGCACGTACTCGGGCCGGGTGGTGAGCGAGGCGAGCGCCCGGCGCATCGCGGCCAGGTTGCACACGTGCAAACCCCGGGCGTCGACCTCGTCGGCGGGGATGACCACCACGGCGTACGCCAGGGCGCGGTCGACGACCTCGGCGTACACCCGCTCCCGGCTGGCCGGGGTGAGCAGCTTGGAGTCGGCAAGGCCCTCGATCTCGCCGCGTCGCCCCTCGGGGAGCACGGCGGCGGCGGCGACCAGCGGCCCGGCGCACGCGCCCCGGCCGGCCTCGTCGGCGCCGGCCACATGCCGGAAGCCGCGCCGTTGCAGCGCCCGCTCCAACGCGTAGAGCCCGGCCTCCCGGCGCACGACGGTACGCGGCGGGGTCAGCACGACGCCTCGGCAGCCGGCGGCAGGAGACGGGCCAGCAGGTCGGGCAGTTCGGGTGGGTAGTACCGCTCACCGCTGGCGGCCAGCTCGTCGGGCAGCCACCAGCGGTGACCGGCGATGCTGCGCTGCTCGACGTCGTTGAAGCCGATGGTGTCGACCTGCCACGCCGGCACCCGGAGCAGGAAGAAGTCCTGCTCCTGGCGGTACCAGTCGCCGTCGAACGGGAACTCGGTCGCGTCGGACCAGACGGGCTCGCCCAGGTCGGCGGGCTCGACCCGTAGCCCGGTCTCCTCGGCCAGCTCCCGGGCCGCGCCGCGCGCCGGGGACTCCCCCTCGTCGAGCCCGCCGCCCGGAGTGAACCAGTAACGGTGCTCCGGGCGGGCCGGATCGAAGCCGTGGAACAGCAGGATCCGGCCCGCCACGTCGACGAGGAGCACCCGGGCCGCGCGTCGAAGGGTGTAGGCACGGTCGGCACTGTTCGCGCCTGCGGGGCTCGCAAGCTCACTCTTCGCGCTCACGGTCACCGCACCAGCCTGCCAGACGGGCGGCCGATCGCCCATGCCCCCGCCCGGTTCTACGGCTTGGGAATGCCGTCGAACTGGTCGGGCACCGTCAGCCAGGTGGCCCGGCTGACGGGCCAGAAGACGGTGAACGCCCGCCCGACGACCTCTTGCTCGGGGATCGTGGCCTCGGTGATGTCCTGCCCGGACTGCTGCCAGTGCTCCAGCGAGTCACCGGACGCCGACCGGTGGTCGCCCATCACCCACAGTCGCCCCTTCGGCACGGTGATGTCGAACTCCTGGTCGGCCGCCTTGTCCCGCACGCCGTCGATGGAGAAGATGTACGGCTCGTCGAGCGACTTGCCGTTGATCATCAGGCGTTCCTGCGGGTCGCAGCAGACCACGTGGTCGCCGCCGACGCCGATCACCCGCTTGATGAAGTCCTCGCCGTCGGGGTTGCCGCTCCACTCGGTGGGTGCCTTGAACACGATCACCTCACCGCGGTGCGGTGACCGGAAGTCGTAGACCAGCTTGTTGACCAACACCCGGTCATCGATCTTGAGAGTGTTCTCCATGGACGGGGACGGGATGAAGAAGGTCTGCAGCACGAAGGCGCGGACCAGCACCGCGACCAGGATCGCCACACCCAGCAGGATCGGCAGCTCCTTCCAGAAGGAGCTACGCGGCTTGTCGGTCTGCTCGTCAATCACGCCAAGGAGCCTACGTTGCCGGGCCGGACGTCATCGTCCGGAACGCGCGGGAACCCTTCAGCGCGGCCGTCAGCGGGAGAATCAGCAGCACACCGCCCTGCGGGGACGGACGGGCCGGCGGCGCACCGGAGGAGGCCATGGCCGGCGCGGCCACGTCGTCGAACGTCGCCGGCACCGACAGCGCCGCCCAGCGCGACGACGGCCAGACCACCATGAACGCCCGGCCGACGACGTTGTCGATGGGCACCGGCCCCTGGCAGCGCGCATCCTGGGAGACCTCGCGGTGGTCGCCCATCACGAAGATCTGACCCGGCGGTACGACCACCTCGTCGAAGCGCCGGGATCGGCACTCCTGCGGGTTCGGCGGCAGATCCAGTGGCGAGTCGCGCAGCACGTACGGCTCGTCGAGCGGGGTCCCGTTCACGGTGACCCGCCCCTGGGAGTCGCAGCACTTCACCCGGTCACCGGGCAGGCCGATCACCCGCTTGATGAAGTCCTTCTCGCCGGGGCGGCTCACCCCGACCAGGTCACCGACTGTCCGGGCGAGCTTTCCGGCGAACCCGGGCTCCGGCTGCTCGTCGACCTGCGGCGCCCAGCGGTCGGTGCCCCGGAACACCACCACCTCGCCGCGCACCGGGTCACGGACGTCGTAGACGACCTTGTTGACCAGCACCCGGTCGCCGATCAGGAGGGTGTCCTCCATCGAACCGGACGGGATGAAGAACGCCTGGAGCAGGAACGTGCGGATCAGCACCGCGAGGCAGAAGGCCACCACCAGCAACAGCGGAAGCTCCTGCCAGAGGGGCATCTGGCGGCGGCCACGGCGGACCCGCCGGCGCCACGGATCGACGGTGCCGTCGTCGTCAAGCGTCTGCACCACGCCACTCCCCGGTCCGCAGAAACACCACCGCCCGGGAGCCTCGTCGAGGCTCCACGGGCGGTTGTGGACGGCTGCCCGCCTCAAGGGCGGGGCCACCGCCTGGCTGCGCCCGTACGCCCAGGGTAGTGCGGTCTGGTCGGTACGGCATACGCGCAGCTCGGGCGGCGTGGCGAACGGGAAGTCAGCTGGGCTGCTTCTCGCGCTTCTCCTTGATCTTGGCCTTCTTGCCGCGCAGCTCGCGCAGGTAGTAGAGCTTGGCGCGACGCACGTCACCGCGGGTCACGACCTCGATCCGGTCGATGCCCGGGCCGTTGAGCGGGTAGGTCCGCTCGACGCCGACACCGAAGCTGACCTTGCGGACCGAGAAGGTCTCGCGCAGACCGTCACCCTGGCGGCGGATCACGACGCCCTGGAAGATCTGGACACGAGACCGGTTGCCCTCGACGACCCGCGCGTGCACCTTGACGGTGTCACCGGCACGGAAGTCGGGAAGGTCGGTCCGCTTCGACTGGGCGTCAAGGGCGTCCAGGATGTTCATCGCTGCGTCCTCGTAAGGCTCACGGCGCACCGTCACTCGGTGCGCGGGTGGGTGATTCTGATCCCCGGGTGGCGGTCGGCGGGCCGACCCGGTCGGGGATCCTCGCAGCCGCCCACGGGCGCGGACGGATGCGGCAACCCCCCTACTTTGCCACATCCCCCGGCGGCGGCTGAAATCCGGCCCGCTCCAGCGCCGCGATGTCCCGTTTGTCGAGCCGCTCGGGCGGCAACGCGGCCAGCAGGTCCGGGCGCTGGGCCGCGGTCCGCAGCAGCCCCTCCTCGCGCCGCCAGCGCGCGATCTTGCCGTGGTCGCCGGAACGGAGCACGTCCGGCACGTCGTGCCCGCGCCAGCTCGGTGGCTTCGTGTAGATCGGCGCCTCCAGCAGGCCGTGCGCGTGCGACTCCTCGTCCAGCGAGCCGGCGTTGCCCAACACCCCGGGCAGCAGTCGGGTGACCGCCTCCAGGACGACGAGCACCGCCACCTCGCCACCGAAGAGCACGTAGTCACCGAGCGACACCTCGGTGACCGGCATCCGGGTGGCGGCGTGCGTCAGGACCCGCTGGTCGATGCCCTCGTACCGGCCACAGGCGAAGAGCAGGTGCGGCTCGGCGGCCAGCTCGTGGGCCATGGCCTGGGTGAACGGCACACCCGCTGGCGACGGCACCAACAGCCGGGGCGGCGTGGCCTCGGCCGGGGCGAGCGCGTCGAGCGCCGCACCCCACGGCTCGGGCTTCATCACCATCCCCGGGCCGCCGCCATAGGGGGTGTCGTCGACCGTACGGTGCACGTCGTGGGTCCAGGTCCGCAGGTCGTGCACGGCGAGCTGGAGTACGCCGTTGGCCCGGGCACGGCCGATCAGCGACAGGTCCAGCGGGGCGAAGTACTCCGGGAAGATCGACACGACGTCGACGCGCATGCGGGGTGGCCCTAAAGATCGAGCAGGCCGGCCGGCGGGTCGACGACCACGCGTCCACCGGCCAGGTCGACCTCCGGGACGATCGCCCGGACGAACGGGATCAGCGCGGTACGCCCCTCGGGGCGTCGCAGCACCAGCAGGTCGGACGAGGGCGCGTGGTCGATGCGGGCGACCTCGCCCAGGCGCTCGCCGGCCAGGGTGACCACGGCCAGACCCACGAGCTGGTGGTCGTGGAACTCCTCCGGGTCCTCCGGAGGCTCGACGTCGGCGCTGTCCACCACGAGCAGCGTCCCGCGCAGAGCCTCGGCGGTGTTGCGGTCCAGGATTCCGTCGAACGCGACAAGCATCCGGCCCTGGTGGAACCGGGACTCCTCGATGGTCAGCTCGGCCGGAACCCGGAACACCACGCCCGGCTCGTTCACCGGCGCAGGCGGAACCGCCCCGGGTTCGGTGCGCAGCACCGAACCCGGGGCGAACCGCGCTTCGGGCTCGTCGGTCCGCACTTCCACGGTGACCTCACCGCGGACGCCGTGCGGCTTGCCGATCCTTCCGATGACGAGCTGCATCAGTACGAGTCGACGATGTCGACGCGTACTCCGCGCCCACCGATGGAGCCGATCACCTGACGCAGCGCCTTGGCGGTCCGGCCGGACCGCCCGATCACCGTGCCGAGGTCCTCGGGGTGCACGCGGACTTCCAGCCGCTTGCCCCGACGGGAATCGACCATCCGGACCCGGACGTCGTCCGGGTGGTCGACGATGCCCTTGACCAGGTGCTCCAACGCGGGACGCAGAGGCATGTCAGGCCTGCTCACCGGCGTCGGCAGCGGGGGTCTCGGCCGGAGCCTCGGTCGCCGGAGCCTCGGCAGCCGGAGCCTCGGCAGCCTTGGCGGCCTTCTTGGCCGGCTTGGCCGGGGTCTCCGGGGCGAGCCCGGCGGCGGCCTTCGCCTCGGCCTCGTACGCCGCCTTACGGTCGGCCCGCTCGGCGGCGACCTTCAGCGGCGGCGGGGCCGGCAGGCCCTTGAACTTCTGCCAGTCACCGGTCAGCTCCAGCAGCCGCTGTACCGCCTCGCTCGGCTGGGCGCCGACGGACAGCCAGTACTGGACCCGCTCCGACTTGACCTCGATGATCGAGGGGTCTTCCTTGGGCTGGTACACCCCGACGAACTCGATCGCCCGGCCGTCACGCTTGCTGCGCGAGTCGGCGATGACGATGCGGTACTGCGGGTTGCGGATCTTGCCCATCCGCAGGAGCCGGATCTTTACGGCCACAGTTGTTTCGCTCCTGTTGCGATCTCACCAGCCCAGGCGGGCGGTGTGCATGGGTGAGCGCCGACCGGACCCGTGGGGTTGGGCCGGAGACTACTCGGTGGACTGGCGACGTGCCCGGGTTAGAGGGCGCCGGACGCGCGCCGGATACCAGCGACCCATTCTGCCAGATCCGACGCCGATCCTTCGCATCGGACCCGGACACCACGTCACCGGTGATCCGGAACACCTCTCAGCGCACCGGCGGGCGGTCCCACCCTGGCGGCAGTTCGCGCGGTACGTCCCAGTTTGCCGGCGGAGTGAAGTCACACCAGGTGCCATCGAACGGAAACTCTCCGGCCTCGGCGAGCGCGATCACCCGCTCCCCCTCGGCCCGGACGGCCTTCTCGTCGGTCACCCAGTAGTCGGTCCCGAAGGCGAGCCGCTCGACGAACTCGTCCTCGTCCTTCCACTGCCAGCTCAGGTCCGGACGTACCACCACGTCGAGGTCCTGGTCCACCACGTCGACGCCGGCCACCGGGCCGTCGTCCCAGCGGACGCCGTGCTCCTCCAGGTTGACGTACCAGTGGGCGAACCGACCCTGCGCGTCACGGAACCACCACACCGAGTGCGCCGCCCCGGTGGGCAGGAACTTCAACAGCGGCGGCCCGTTCCATCGGCCGTGCGCCAGCCGGTACGACGACGAGACCCACTGGGCGAACGGCATAGCCCGCATGTTGAGCCCGGCCTCGGTCACCTCGTGAGCCACCGGGGAGTCCCGGGCGATCCAGACCAGCAGGCCCCGCTCGTCGTCGCTGACCACCCGCCCCGGGCGCACCCATCCGATCCGGCCGTGCCGCACATTGCGGTGCATGATCAGCCGGCCCGGCTGGAACCGGTCGACGAGCACCTCAGTAGGCGCGGGCGAGGATGGCGACCAGGTCGGGCTCGTCCTCCGAGTCCGGCACCGAGCCGTCGGCCCGCAACAGGCAGCGCACCGTGACGCCCTGCCCGTTCGCCTCGGCCTCGCCGGCCACCCCGACCGCCGACCACGGCACCCGCGCCCAGCCGGTCGCGGCCGCCTCGATCGCCTCGGCGAGGGTCGCGACCTCCACCGTCCGCGACTCGCGGTTGGCCAGCGCCTGGTCGTGCAGCACCTGCTGGTCGGCCTCCAGCGCCGCCAGCACCGCGCCGACCACGTCGGCCACCGGCGTCGGGGACTTCGACCCGTCCGTACGGCGCACCACCGTCGCGTTACCGGCGGCCAGGTCGCGGGGACCGACCTCGACGCGTACCGGATAGCCGCGCAGCTCGGCGTCGACGGCCCGGCGGCCGAACGCGGTGTCGGTCCGGTCGTCGAGCGCGACCCGGACACCGGCGTCGCGCAGGCCGTCGCGCAGCTTGGCCGCCGCCTCCGCGACACCCTCACCGTCCTTGACGACCATGATGTACGCCTGGATGGGCGCCAACCTCGGCGGCACCCGCAGGCCGTTGTCGTCGCCGTGCGCCATGATCAGGCCACCGAGCATGCGCGTCGACGTGCCCCAGGAGGTCGTCCAGGCGTGCTCCCGGCCGCCCTCCTTGGCCGAATAGCTGATGTCGAACGCCTTGGCGAAGTTCTGACCCAGCTCGTGGCTGGTGCCCAGCTGGAGCGCCTTGCCGTCGCCCATCATGCCTTCGCACGTGTACGTGGCCGTCGCCCCGGCGAACCGCTCGCGGGCCGTCTTCAGACCCACCACCACCGGGATGCCCAGCACGTTGACCATCAGGTCCTCGTACGCCTCGTGCAGGATCCGCCGCGCGTACGCCCGGGCGTCCTCGCGGGTGGCGTGCGCGGTGTGCCCCTCCTGCCAGAGGAACTCACTGGTCCGCAGGAAGATCCGCGGGCGCAGCTCCCACCGGACCACGTTCGCCCACTGGTTGAGCAGCAGCGGCAGGTCCCGGTACGAGTCGATCCACTTGGCCATGAACTCGCCGATCACCGTCTCGCTGGTGGGACGCACCACCACCGGCTCGGCGAGCTGCTTGCCACCACCGTGGGTGACGACCGCCAGCTCCGGGGAGAAGCCCTCGACGTGCTCGGCCTCCCGCTTGAGGTAGCTCTCCGGGATGAACAGCGGGAAGTACGCGTTCTCCGCGCCGGCCGCCTTGATCCGGGCGTCCATCTCGGTCTGCATCCGCTCCCAGATGGCGTAGCCGGCCGGTCGGATGACCATGGTCCCCCGGACCGGGCCGTTGTCGGCCAGCTTCGCCTTGGCGATCAGGTCCTGGTACCAGCGGGGAAAGTCTTCCGCACGGGGAGTGAGCACGCGAGCCATGACCGCACATCCTATGCGCCGTGTGACGCACCGCCGCGCCCGGGAGGCGTCGCGCCCTCCACGTGTCGGTGTCGCGCCTCCCACCTGGCCGCGCCGCCGAGGCCAACGGATCGCGGCCAGGGGGCGGACGGGCCACGCGTAGAATTCGACCATCATGACTGCGATGACGGGCTCACCGCGCCAGCGGCTTCGGGACACGATCGTGGACGCGGCCCGCGCGCGGACCATCGCCGCCGGCTGGGACGCGATACGGATGGGCGGGATGGCCACCGCCGCTGGCATGAGCCGACAGACGCGTCTACAACGAGTTCGGCAGCAAGGCCGGCCTGGCCGGCCGTCCACCTCTTCACCGCCGTCGCCACCTCGCGCCGCTGACCCGCTCGCCCCGCTGCCCCGCGCCCCGCGCCCCGCTCGCCCCTCGCCCCTCGCCCCGCGCCCCGCGCCCCGCGCCCCGCGCCCCAGATCTTCACAACTTCACCGATGTTGCTGCCTCAGACGCGCCGGAAGCAGCAACATCCCTGATGCTGCGCGGATCTTGGGCGGCCCAGCGCCGCCCAGCTCGGCCCAGCTCGGCCCAGCGCCGAAGGGTCAGCGCACCACCCGGCCACGCAGGATCGTGCGGGACGGGGCACGGACGACCCGCAGGTCGCGGCGTGGGTCCTCGGGGTAGACGGTCAGGTCGGCGAGACCACCCTCGACCAGCCCGGGAAAGCCGAGCCATTCCCGGGCGCCCCAGGAGGCGGCGGCGAGCACGTCCTCGGCGGGCATGCCGGCGCGCTCGTGCAGCAGCAGCATCTCCTCGGCGGCCAGCCCGTGGTCGATGCCACCACCGGCGTCGGTGCCCACGTAGATCGGCACGCCAGCCTCGTGGGCGGCCCGGACCACCTCGGGGAAGCGGTCGCGCAGCGCGAGCATGTGCTCGGCGTACCCGGGGAACTTGGGCCTTGCCTGCTCGGCGATCCCGCCGAAGGTCGCAATGTTGATCATCGTGGGGACGAGCGCGGTGCCCTGGCGGGCCATCTCGTCGATCAGGTCGAGGCTCAGGCCGGTGCCGTGCTCCACCGAGTCCACACCGGCGCGCACCATGATCTCGACGGCCGACTCGGAGAAGGTGTGCACGGCGGCGCGTACCCCGGCGTCGTGCGCGGCCCGCACGGCGGCGGTGAGGGTGTCCGCGTCCCAGGCCGGCGCGAGGTCGCCCACGCCACGGTCGATCCAGTCGCCGACCAGCTTGACCCAGCCGTTGCCGGCCTTCGCCTGCGCGGCGACCGTCGCGGCCACCTCGGTGGCGTCGATCTCCACGCCGATGTCACGCAGGTAGCGCTTCGGGGGCGCGACGTGCCGGCCGGCACGGGCCAGTCGCGGCAGGCCGGGTTCGTCGTCAAGCTCGGGGTACGGGTACGGCGAGCCGGCGTCCCGAATCGCCAGCACCCCGGCTTCCCGGTCGACGTGGGCCAGGTCGCGGGCCTGGTCGAGTGACGTGATCGGGGCGCCGCCACGGGCGATGCCGATGTGGCAGTGCGCGTCGACCAGCCCCGGCAGCACGAAACCGCCGTCCACGACGGTCTCCGCGTCGGGCACGGGGGTGAAGGTCACCCGGTCGCCGACCAGCCAGAGGTTCCGCGCCTCGTCGTCGGGGAGCAGCACGCCGCGCACATGAAGGGCCATGCGCACAGTCCTACCCGATCACTCCTCGTCGGGAGCGAGCAGGTCGTTCTTCCGGCTGGTCAACGCCGGCAGGTCGACGGAGACCTTCCACGGCCGCTCGGTGACGAACAGATCCTCGGTGTGCGCGACCTGCTCGTACTCGCGGTTCGCGCCGAGCGCGTACTCGGTCAGTGTGACGCGTTCCTGCAACGGGTCCACCACCCAGTAGGACCGGATTCCGGCGTGCGCGTATACCTTCGCCTTGTCGTACATGTCGCGGAAGCTCGAGGTCGGGGAGACGACCTCCACGGCGAGCAGGGCGTCCTCGACCGGGACGGGCGACCGGTTGGCGTGCGTACGGCGGATGACCACCACGTCGGGGCGCGGCTCGTTGCGCCGGTCGACCCGCATGGACAGGTCGATGCTGACCAGATATTCCGGCGGGCAGTTGACGCGAAGCGTGAGCAGCAGCTCGACGCAGAACTCCTGGTGCACGGCAGTCGGCGACGGCACGATCAACCTTCCGTTGATCAGTTCGTACGGAAGGTCCTTCGGCAGGTCACCGAGGTCGTCGACCGTCCACTCGTGCCGTTCGGGCAGGATCGGGGCTGCGGTCATGACATCTCCTTCCAGGGGGGCGACCTCACCCTAAGTGCCGGATCAGTCGCCTGCCGTCACCGACACGCGTCAGCGCGGGCCCTTGTCGCCACCCTTGCCGAGCTTGTTGAAGTCGATCTTCGGGAGCTTGAAGCCGGGCGGAAGGCCCTGACCGCCGGCGAGGTCGTTCGGGTCCATCCCCGGCGGAAGCTGCGGCATGCCACCCGGGAAGCCACCCGGCATTCCGGCACCGGCACCCGTACGCGGCCGACCGCCACCCTTAGTGCCCTTGCGCTTGTTCTTCGGGCTCTTGGTCGCCTTGCGCCGGCCGCCGGGCAGGCCCATCATGCCGCCCATCTGCTTCATCATCTTCTGCGCGTCGGCGAAGCGGTTGAGCAATTGGTTGACGTCCATCACGGTGACCCCGGAACCGTTGGCGATACGAGCCCGGCGGGAGCCGTTGATGATCTTCGGGTTGGTCCGCTCGCCCGGGGTCATCGAACGGATGATCGCGGTGACCCGGTCGAAGTGGCTGTCGTCCAGGTCGGCGAGCTGATCCTTCATCTGCCCCATGCCGGGCATCATGGCCAGCACGTTGGCGATCGGGCCCATCCGCCGTACCGCGATGAGCTGGTCGAGGAAGTCGTCCAGCGTGAACTGCTCCCCGCCCATCAGCTTGGCGGTCATCTTCTCCTTCTGATCGGAGTCGAAGGCCTGTTCGGCCTGCTCGATCAGAGTGAGGACGTCGCCCATGCCGAGGATCCGGCTGGCCATCCGGTCGGGGTGGAAGACGTCGAAATCCTCCAGCTTCTCGCCGGTGGACGCGAACAGGATCGGCTGCCCGGTGACCTCACGGACCGACAGCGCGGCGCCACCACGGGCGTCGCCGTCGAGCTTGGAGAGCACCACGCCGGTGATGCCGACGCCGTCGCGGAACGCCTCGGCGGTGCGGACGGCGTCCTGACCGACCATCGCGTCGATGACGAAGATGACCTCGTCCGGCGAGACGGCGTCGCGGATGTCGGCGGCCTGCTGCATCATCTCGGCGTCGATACCGAGGCGACCTGCGGTGTCGACGATGACGATGTCGCGGGCGGCGCGCTTGGCGTGCTCGATCGAGGCGCGGGCCACCTGGACCGGGTCGCCGGTGCCGTTGCCGGGCTCCGGGGCGTACACCTCGACCCCGGCCCGGCCACCGAGCACCTGGAGCTGCCCGACGGCGTTGGGGCGCTGGAGGTCGGCGGCGACCAGCAGCGGCTGGTGCCCCTGGCCCTTGAGCCAGCGGGCCAGCTTGCCGGCCAGGGTCGTCTTACCGGAACCCTGGAGGCCAGCCAGCATGATCACCGTCGGCGGCTGCTTGGCGAACTGGAGCCGTCGCCCCTCGCCGCCGAGCACCTTGATCAGCTCTTCGTTGACGATCTTGACGATCTGCTGGGCCGGGTTGAGCGCCTGGGAGACCTCGGCGCTGCGGGCGCGCTCCTTGACGGCCGCGATGAAGCCCTTGACCACCGGCAGCGCGACGTCCGCCTCCAGTAGCGCGAGGCGGATCTCGCGCGCGGTGGCGTCGATGTCGGCGTCGGTGAGCCGTCCCTTGCCGCGGAGCTTGGTGAAGATCCCGGACAGGCGGTCACTCAAGGTGTCAAACACGCGAACATCCCGTTTGTCAGTGTTCCGGCGGGCACAACGCGGCCGGCACTGCGGAGTCCGGCCACCGCTAGGGTAGCCGCCCCGCCGCAAGGCCGCTGGCGGCCCGGCCTCACCCCGAGACCAACCCCGATTGGTACGCGAAGACGACGAGCTGGGCCCGGTCCCGGGCTCCCAGCTTGCCCATCGCCCGGCTGACGTGTGTCCGAGCGGTCGCCGGGCTGACCACCAACCGGGCGGCGATCTCCTCGTTGTTCAGGCCCTCCCCGACCAGGCCCACCACCTGGCGCTCCCGGTCGGTGAGGGTGTCCAGCCGAGGGTGCGGACGGGGCGCCCGCGACGGACGGGTGGCGAACTCACGCACCACTCGGCGCGTCACCGACGGCGACAGCAGCGCCTCCCCCTCGGCGACCAGCCGGATCGCGCGCAGCAGCTCCGGCGGCCGGGTGTCCTTGGTGAGGAACCCGCTCGCGCCGTGGCGCAGCGCGTCGAAGACGTACTCGTCCAGCTCGAAGGTGGTGAGCACCACCACCCGCGTACCGGTCAGCTCGGGGTCGGCGACGATCCGACGGGTCGCCTCGATGCCGTCGATGCCGGGCATCCGGATGTCCATCAGGACGACGTCGGGCCGCTCCCGCCGGGCCAGCTCCACCGCCCGCAGCCCGTCGGCGGCCTCACCGACGAGCGCCAGGTCATCCTCGCTCTCCACCAGCGCGCGCAGCCCGAGGCGGACCAGGTCCTGGTCATCGGCGATCAGCACCCGAATCATGTGGAAGGCCCCACCGGCAGCCGGGCCCAGACGCGCAACCCGCCGCCTGGACGCGGTCCGATCGTCAGCCGCCCGCCCAGCGCTGCCACCCGCTCCCGCATGCCGGCCAGACCGTGCCCACCGATCTGACCGCGCCCACCGATCTGACCGCGCCCACCGATCTGATCGCGCCCACCGGCCTGACCGGCGGCCACGTCGAGTCCGCCGGCCGCGTCGAACCGGCCGGCGGCCCCGACACCCCGGTCCGTGACCTCGACGGTCAGCTCGTCGGCCCGGTAGCCCACGGTCACCTCCGCGCTCGCCACCCCGGCGTGCCGCAGCACGTTTGTCAATGCCTCCTGCACCACCCGGTACGCGGCCAGGTCCACCGCCGCCGGCAACTCCCGCGGGTCACCGTCCAGGCGTAGATCGACGGCGAGACCGGCGCCCGCCAGGCGCTCGCACAGCGCGGGGAGTCGGGCCAAACCGGGCACCGGTTCACGCTCCGCGCCTCGCCGCACCGCCCCCAACGTGACCCGGAGTTCGTCCAGCGCCTCCCGGCTGGTGCGGCTGATCGCGGTCAGGGCCACCTCCGCCTGCTCCGGCCGTTTCGGCAGCAGGTGCAGAGCGATCTCCGCCTGCATACTGATCGCGGCCAGCCCGTGTCCCACCACGTCGTGTACCTCCTGAGCGATGCGCAGCCGCTCCTCGTCGGCCTGCCGCCGGGCCAGCGCGGCGCGCTCACGGGCCTGCTCGGCGAGACTGCGGGCCTGCTCGGCGAGACTGCGGGCGGCGGCCTCCCGGTTGACGCGCACCGCCACACCCGTGGCGAAGGGTACGACCGCCCAGGCCGCCGCGGGGAGCACTCCGGCCCAGCCCGGCGACGGGCCGCGCGACCAGAAGACGTGCGTCACCAGCACGACGAACGCGCCGCCGCTGGCGAGCGCGGCCGGGCGCGTCGGCAGGCGTACCGCCACGGTGTAGACGGAGACCAGGAAGGCGAGCAGAACAGGCCCGTACGGATAGCCCAGCACCAGGTACACCGTGGTGGCCAGGGTGACCACGACGAGCGTGCCGACCGGGGCGTACCGGCGGCCGACCAGGGCCAGCGTGGCGACCGCGAGCACCACGCGGCAGAGGGCGTCCACCGGCCTGGACCCCGGCTGGTTGTCCCCGGCCGGGCCCGTCACGAGTTGCCCGAACCCGAGCAGCGCCAGGGCGAGCACGGTGTCCGCCACCGCGTCCCACCCCCGCCACCCGTTCCCTCGCATGGCCGCCATTCTGCCCGCGCCGACGCCTCCCGACGTGCGTCCACGAGCGGCACCGCCCCTACGTCCCGCGACGTACCCCGCCTACGCCCACGGCTACGGCTACGCGCCGCAGGTGGCGGGCGGTGGGCGGCCGGTGGCGGGCGGCGGGTGGCAGGCGGCGGGCGGCGGGCGGCCGGCGGCCGGTGGCGGGCGGCGGGCGGCCGGTGGCGGGCGGCGGGCGGCCGGTGGCGGGCGGCGGGCGGCCGGTGGCGGGCGGCGGGCGGTGGGCGGTGGGCGGTGGGCGGTGGGCACCGACGAAGGGCGGGCGGGCGAGGGGCGGCGGGCGGACACCCCAACGAGCGTGATGACTCTGAGGCATATTTATGCCTCAGAGTCATCACGCCGCACAGTGACTTGGCCCTGGACGACCACGGCCCCAAGGCTGAACGCACGCCACCGGACTGCGACCCATAGCGCCCGGTCACCGCAGGCGACGCTACCCGCGAAGCGACCGGAGCTTCCGCTAAGCGACCTGGGCTACCACGAAGCAACCGGGGCTATCGCGAGGCGACCGCCGCGAGGCCGTCGCGCGCTACGAGCGAGACCGTCGCAGGCCAGAAGCGAGGCCGTCGGTCAGACGGCGGCGAGGACGGCGGCCTCGAGACGGGCCCGGGTGGCGTCGTCGGGCCAGCCGCCCACGAGGTAGAAGGCGTCCACGACGTCCGCGCCGAGGGTGGAGATCCGCGCAGCCCGGACCAGAGCGCCCGCCTCGTCGAGCGCGCCGGCCACCCGATAGAGCAGCCCCGCGGCGTCGGCCGCGCGCAGTTCGAGCAGGACGGCGTCGGTGGCGGCCTCGCGGTGCCAGACGACCCGCGGAGCGGCGCCGCTGCCTCGGGCGGCGAGCGCACGACCCCGCAGCCGTTGGATGACGGACACGTCGCCGGCGACGGCACGGCGCAGGTCGGCGCGCAGCGGGACCGGGTCGGCCGGCAGGCCGTAGCGGGGTTGTACCCGGCACTCGACCAGCGCTCGACCGTCGACCACGGAGGCGTCCGCGGAGAGCACTTCCAGCCGGTGCAGGGCGAGGCAGCCGGCCACCGTGGCGAGCAGTCCCCGCCGGTCGGCGGCGGCCACCGCCACCCGGTCTCCGGTCAGGTGGACGACCGGCAGGGGCCCGGCCAGCAGCGCCGGGTCCGGGGCCGGGGGCTCGGGCAGCACACCGGTGTCCAGGGCGGTACGGACGCGGGCGACGAGTTCGGCGACCAGTCGCCCCTTCCAGTCCGACCAGGCGGCCGGGCCGGTGGCGGCGGCGTCCGCGCATACCAGGGCGTGCAGCAGGTCGAGCGTGCCGGTGTCGCCCACCGCCTCAGCGACCGACGCGATGGTCACCGGGTCGGCGAGGTCCCGGCGGGTGGCCACGTCGGGCAGGAGCAGGTGCAGTCGGACGAGCGTGCCGATCAGCGCCACCTCCGGGGCGGGCAACCCGACCCGGGTCGCCACCGTCTCGGCGAGCGGCACCCCGACGGTGCTGTGGTCACCGGGAAGACCCTTGCCGATGTCGTGCAGCAGGGCGCCGAGCAGCAGCAGGTCGGGGCGGTCGACCTCGCGGGCGTGCCGGCTGGCCTCGTGGGCGGCCTGTACGAGGTGCCGATCGAGGGTGTAACGGTGCACCGGGTTGTGCTGCGGCAGGCTGCGCAACCGGGTCCACTCGGGCAGCCAGCCGTCCACCAGCCCGTACCTGTCGCAGGTCTCCCACGCCGGCACCAGGCCGGGACCGGCGCCCAGCAGCGTGGTCAGCGCGGCCCGGGCCTCGGCCGGCCAGGGCGCGGGCAGCGGGGGGGAGTACGCCGCCAGCCACTCGCAGGTGGCCCGCGCGATCGGCAGCCGGGTCGTGGCCGCCGCGGCGGCCACCCGCAGGGACAGACTCGGGTCGGGGCGTGCGCCGATCGCCGTCCGGGCCAGCACCAGCTCTCCGTCGTGCTCGACCACGTCCCGGGCCACGGGCCGGCGGACGGGAGTGCCGTTCCCGCCCCGGGAGCGGCCCGAGCGCAGCCGGTCGGCGGCGCGGAAGGCGTCATCGAGGGCGTGGCTGACCGTGCGGGCATCCCCGGCCACCCGGCGCAGGAGGGCGTCGCCGTCCTCCACCCCGAGCAGCGCGGCGACGCCGTCGCGTTCCTGGGCCACCAGCCGGTCGACCCGGCGGCCGACCTGCTGGTGCAGGGCGTCACGTGTGTCCAGCAGCCGCAGGTGGGCGGCGCGGACGGCGGGGCGCAGCGCGTCGGTGATCCCGGCGGCGGAGATCGCGCGCAGCAACCCCACGTCACGCAGCCCGCCGGCGGCCTCCTTGAGGTCACCCTCGAGAAGGAAGGCCAGCTCGCCGTGGGCCTGCCAGCGGGCGACGGTGACCTCCCGCAGACCCGGAAGCTGGCGGACGGCGGTCCGCCGCCAATGATCGGCCGCGGTGCGGGTCAGGGCGTCGGCCAGCGCCTGATCGCCGACCACCAGGCGGGCGTCGAGCAGCCCGAGGGCGACCTTGACGTCGTCCTGGGCCACCGAGAGGGCTTCGGAGATGGTCCGCACCGAGTGGTCCAAGCGCAGACCGGCGTCCCAGATCGGATACCAGACCGAGGCGGCCAACTCGTCCGTGCCGGGCACTCCGGCGTGCAGCAGCACCAGGTCGAGGTCGCCGTAGGGGGCGCACTGCCGTCGACCCAACCCCCCGACGGCCATCAGCGCGACACCGTCACGCGCCGGCAGCAACCCGCGCAAAAACTCGTCGTACGCGGCCGCCCGCGCCCGGCGGGCGGCCTCGCCGATCCCCCCGGGTACGCCGACGACCTCGTTGATCAAGCGGTTCGCGTCACCGTTGTCGGCGTTTCCTGACGCGTTCTTCTTGATCAACGAGGTCATGTCGGTCGTGGTCCGGATCAGAGAGCGTCGAGGCCGCGCTCGCCGGTACGCACCCGGACGACCTCTTCGACACCAGTGACCCAGACCTTGCCGTCGCCGATCTTGCCCGTACGGGCGGCGCCGACTATGGCGTCCACGATCTTTTCCACGTCGATCTCGTCGGTGAGCACCTCGACCCGGATCTTGGGCAGGAACTCGACCGTGTACTCGGCACCCCGGTAGACCTCGGTGTGCCCCTTCTGCCGTCCGTAACCCTGGACCTCACTGACGGTCAACCCGGCCACGCCCAGGGCGTGCAGAGCTTCCTTCACCGCGTCCAGCTGGTACGGCTTGATGACCGCGGTCACCAGCTTCATGTCCAACCCCTCCATCTAAGGAACGTTAACCGGCGACCTTGGCGCTGACCGGCTCGGTGGACTCGGTCTCGGGCATGGCGGCGCTCGGCGCAACACCGGGGGTGCCGATGCCGGCCATCGCGAACGCGCCACCCGTGCCGCCACCGGCCGGGGACAGGTCGTAGCTGCTCTCGGCGTGCTCGGCGATGTCGATGCCCTCGACCTCGGCCTCACCCTTGACGCGGAAGCCGATCGTCTTCTCGATGACGAAGGCGAGCACCCAGGCGATGCCGAACGACCAGGCGGTGACGATCAGGCCGGCGAGGGCCTGCCGACCGAGCTGGGTCACGCCGCCACCGTAGAACAGGCCGTCGGAGGCCCCGACCACGTCGCTGATCGCGGCGTTGACCGAGTTGGTGGCGAACAGGCCGAGCCAGAGCGAGCCGATCCAGCCACCGACGAAGTGCACGCCGACGACGTCGAGGGAGTCGTCGTAGCCCAGCTTGTACTTGAGGCTGACAGCGAGCGCGCACACCACACCGGCCACGATGCCGAGCAGTACGGACGCCCACGGGGCGATGAAGCCACAGGCCGGGGTGATGGCGACCAGGCCGGCGATGGCGCCGGACGAGGCACCGACCATCGTCGGCTTCCGGTCCTTGATCCACTCGACCGCGATCCAGCCGAGCACGGCGGCGGCGGTGGCGAGCTGGGTGTTGATGAAGGCGAGGCCGGCGACACCGTCGACGGTCAACTCCGAGCCGGCGTTGAAGCCGAACCAGCCGAACCACAGCAGACCGGCGCCGAGCGCGACCAACGGGATGTTGTGCGGCTTCATGCCCTCACGGGGCCAGCCGAGACGCTTGCCGAGCACCAGGGCCACGGCCAGGGCCGCCGCACCGGCGTTGATGTGCACCGCGGTGCCACCGGCGAAGTCCAGCGCCTTGATGTGCAGCCCTTCGGCGCCAGCGCCGATGAAGCCGCCGCCCCACACCCAGTGGGCGACCGGGAAGTAGACCAGGGTGGCCCAGCCGAAGGCGAACAGCAGCCAGCCGGCGATCTTGGCCCGGTCGGCGATGGCGCCGCTGATCAGCGCGACGGTGATCACGGCGAAGACCATCTGGAACGCCATGAACACGTAGAGCGGAATGCCGATGCCGCTGGGGTTCTCCGCCGTGGCGCCCCACAGGTCGGACTCGGCGAGGAAGGTCTTGGTACCGAGGTACGTGCTCGGGTCACCGATGATGCCGCTCTGGTCGGTGCCGAAGGCGACGCTGAAACCGTAGAACCACCACAGAACAGAGATGAGCCCGATGGCCGTGAAGCTCATCATCATCATGTTGAGTACGCCCTTGGCCCGGTTGAGGCCGCCGTAGAACAGCGCCAGTCCAGGGGTCATGAGCAGCACGAGCGCGGTCGAAACCAGCAGCCACGTGGTATTGGCGCCGTCGATCGTCGGTGCTTCAGGCACGCTGGCCTCCTAAGGTGAAGTCCTCCTTTGCGGCTTTCCGGGGCAGCGTCGCCCGTAGGCCGGTTGCGCGGAAGCTTTGTTGCCTGCTGTTTCACCCAGGGTCCCGTGCGGGTTTCCAATTCGTGACGGGTTGTTTCGTACGTGTCACGGAGTTCGCACAGCGCGCGGCATGGACAGGGGTGGATCACCCGGACGGCGTACGTCGATGGCTGACCGGTCAGGCCCGTCGACCGGCTCGCCCACCACGACCGGCCGGGCATCGTCGAATCCGCGCTCAGCGGAGGGCGTTATCCAGAGCGTGCCGCTCGTAGTCGAGCAGTCGCAGGTCGCGCATCGGCCGCCGCAGGTGACCCTTGTGCACGATCCGGACGAACGCCGGCTCACCGGCGGCAGCCATCCGGCGGATGCCCTCCACGTGGTCCACGATCCGCTTGCGGATGGTCCGGATCAGCCGGTGCCGGTCCCGCGGGATCAGCCCGTACGCGTCGGCGAAGAGCCGCAGCCGGCGCGGCCGGTCCGGGTGCTTCCAGCCCAGCGTGATCGAGTCCCGGTCGGCGAAGATCGGCACCCACGTCCACGCCGCGTACGCCACGTCGTAGATCCGCGCTCCCGGCGAGGCGAGGTCGAAGTCGATCAGCCCGAGGGTGCCGTCCGGCCGCCAGATCACGTTGTGCGGGGCGGCGTCGTGGTGGCAGATCACCTCGGTGTCCGGTGGCGGGGGCCCGAACGAGCGCCACACGGCCCCGGCCGGCGGGGCGAAGCCGTACTGCGCGTCGTGGAACATCCGCAGCATGGTGGCGACGGTGACCAGCGCCTCGTCGGTCACCCAGTGCGGGGCCAGCGGGTACTCCCCGCACTCCCCCTCCAGGTACGACAGCACCTCGCGGTTGCGTTCGTCCATCCCGAGCGCCCGGGGAGCGCCGGTGAAGCCGACGTACTCCAGATGCCGCAGCAGGGCGTGCACGGACGGGGTCCACGGCCCGGCGTTACGACGGACGGTGTCGCCGACCCGGACCACGGTGCTCACGTTGCCGCCGTGCAGCGGGATCTCCTGCGAAGTCACGTACGGTCTCCCGAGGCGCTGCGAGGCGTGGCCGGGGTCGCGCCAGCCCGCGTACGCGCGATCGTCAGTGGTCACCCGAGACTACGCGTCCGGTCCGGCGGGTTCGGTCCCCAGCAGCGCGTCGACGAACTGCGCCGGGTCGAACGGGGCGAGGTCGTCCTTGCCCTCACCGAGGCCGACGAGCTTCACCGGGATGCCGAGCTTACGCTGGACGGCGATCACGATGCCGCCCTTCGCGGTGCCGTCGAGCTTGGTCAGCACCACACCGGTCACGTTGACCACCTCGGTGAAGACCCTTGCCTGCTCCAGACCGTTCTGGCCGGTCGTGGCGTCGAGGATGAGCAGCGTCTCGTCGATCGGCCCCTGCTTCTCCACGACGCGTTTGACCTTGCCCAGCTCGTCCATCAGGCCGACCTTGTTCTGTAGGCGGCCGGCGGTGTCGATGAGCACCGTGTCCACGCCGGTGTCGATGCCCCGCTTGACGGCGTCGAACGCGACGCTGGCCGGGTCGGCGGCCTCCGGGCCCCGGACGGTCTCCGCGCCGACCCGTTCGCCCCAGGTCTGCAACTGGTCCGCGGCGGCGGCCCGGAAGGTGTCGGCGGCGCCGAGCAGCACGCTACGGCCGTCGGCGACCAGCACCCGGGCGATCTTGCCGCAGGTGGTGGTCTTGCCGGCGCCGTTGACGCCGACCACCAGCACCACCGCCGGCACGCCGTCCTTCGGCGCGGTCCGCAGGGCGCGGTCCATGCCGGGGTCGAGGGCGTTGACCAGCTCGGCCGCGAGCAGCGCGCGCAGCTCGCCGGCCGAGCGGGTGCCCAGCACCCGGGTGCGCTCCCGTAGCCGGTCGACGATGTCGCGGGTCGCGTCGACGCCGACGTCGGCGGTGATCAGGCTGTCCTCGATCTCCTCCCAGGCGTCCTCGTCGAGGTGATCGCGGGCGAGCAGGCCGAGCAGGCCCTTGCCGAAGACGTTCTGCGAGCGTGACAGCCGTGACCGGAGGCGGACCAGCCGCCCGGCGGTCGGCTCTGGCACCTCCACGGTCGGCGCGGGCGCCTCGATGACCGGCGGCGGCTCGACCAGGACACCGGTGGACAGATCGGACTCCGGTGCCTCGACCGGCGGACCGGCGAGATCCTCCTCGGCCCGGGTGTCGACCTCGGTGCGCGGAAGCGGAGGCTCGGGTCGCCGCCGCAGACGGGGCACGACCAGCCCGACTGTGCCGGCGATCAGCACACCGAGCAGGACCAGAGCGAGGACGAGATATTCGGCCATGCCGGAATCCTGTCAGATGCCGGCGACGGCGTCCCAGCCACCGCACCCGGCCGGTGTCCGGAAACCGGCGGTAGGCTCGCGTCATGCCCGCCGCACCCCTCCTGATCGGCCCACTTCTGCGGCGAGTGGTCGACACCCGGGCGACTATCTGGGTGGAGACCGCCGCGCCCGCCGTGGTCACCGTCCGCACGGCCGACGGCGCCACCGGCGCCGCGCCCACCTTCTCGGCGTACGAGCACCACTATGCCCTCGTCGTGGTGGAGGGCCTCACCCCGGACAGCACCACGACCTACGAGGTGCTGGTCGACGACGAGCTGGTCTGGCCCGTCCCGAGCGGCGACTTCCCGCCGAGCGTCATCCGCACCCGGGCGGTCGACGACCGGGACCAGCCGGTCAACCTGATCTTCGGTTCGTGCCGGGAGACCACCCAGCACGCCACCACGCGCAAGCTCCCGCCGGACGCCCTGGACGCGTACGCCCGGCGGTTGATGGCCGATCCCGAGTCGAGCCCGCTGCCCGACCTGCTGGTGCTCCTCGGTGACCAGGTGTACGCCGACGTCACCTCACCGACCGTGCGTCGGCTGCTGCGTCGGCGGCGGCGGCGTCCCAAGGGCGCTCCCGCCGACCAGGTGGTGAGCTTCGACGAGTACACCAAGCTCTACCTGGAGTCGTGGCGCGATCCGGAGATCCGCTGGCTGCTGTCCACCGTGCCCAGCGTAATGATCTTCGACGATCACGAGATCATCGACGACTGGAACACCTCGGCGGCGTGGCGTGCCGAGATGCGCGAGCAGCCGTGGTGGGCCGAGCGCATCGGCAGCGGACTGGCCTCGTACTGGGTCTACCAGCACCTGGGCAACCTCGCGCCGGACGAGATCGCCGCCGACCCGGTGTTCGCCAAGGTGGTCGCCGCCGAGGACGCCACCGGCGTGCTGCGCGAGTTCGGGCACCGGGTCGACCAGGAGGCCAACCTGGCGCACGACACCGAGCGCTGGCGGGCCGTGCAGTACCAGTGGAGCTACGCGCTCGACCTGGGGCGTACCCGGCTGGTCATGCTCGACAACCGGTGCAGCCGGGTCCTCGATCCGGGCAGCCGGGCGATGCTGCCGCCGGGTGAGTGGTCGTGGTTCCTCGACCAGGCGCACGGCGTCTACGACCACCTGGTGGTGGGCGCCTCGCTGCCCTGGCTGCTTCCCCAGGGCATCCACCACATCGAGGCGTGGAACGAGAAGCTGGCCGACTCGCGCCGGCCGTGGGTCGCCCGCGGGGCCGAGAAGCTGCGCCGCGCTCTCGATCTGGAGCACTGGGCGGCGTTCCGGCGGTCCTTCGAGGCGCTCGGTGAGACGTTCGCCCGGATCGGCACCGGCACGCCGAGGGCGTCCGGCGCGCGGGTCGGCGCCGGACCGGCGTACGCCCCGCCGGCGTCGATCAGCGTGCTCTCCGGGGACGTGCACCACTCGTACGTGGCCCGGGCGCGGTTCGTCGACCCCGCGGTGGTCACGCCCGTGCACCAGCTCACCTGCTCACCGATCCACAACCAGGTACCGGCCGGCATCCGCCCGCTGATAAAGATGTGCTGGTCGTCTGGGCCGGCGGGCGCGACGCGGGCACTGGCCCGCTCGGCGGGTGTCCGGCGTCCGGGGGTGCGCTGGCGCAAGCTGGCCGGACCCTACTTCGGCAACGCCGTCGCCACCCTGACCCATCGGGGCCGGCAGGCCGACGTGGTCATCGAGGGCACCACCAGCGACGGGCACCTACGCCCGGTGATGAGCCGCCGCCTCTCCGGCGACGAGTGACCGGGTCCCGCCGTACTCTCTTGCCCGTGAGCGAGCATCAGCCGGAGCCGATCCGGTCCGTCGAGCACGAGCTGACCGCGCTGCTGCGCCGGGGCCGGGCGGTCTCCTGGGAGATCGCCCGAGAGGTGCACCCGACTCTCGAACCGAACACCTACGGGCTGCTGCTCTGGCTGCGGCGCAGCGGGTCGATCCGGCTGACCGAGCTGGCGGCGCGGCTCGGCGTGGGCAAGGGGACGCTCAGTCGACAGATCAACGGGTTGGAGGCGCTCGGCCTGGTGCGCCGCGAGCCCGACCCGAGTGACCGGCGGGCGGCGCAGATCAGCCTGACCGAGGAGGGCCAGCACCGGTTCGACGTCGCCCGGTCCGCCCGGCTGGGTGAGTTCCTGCGCGCGCTGGACGACTGGCCGGCCCGGGACGTGGAGGAGTTCGCCCGGCTCCTCGGCCGGTTCAACGATTCCTGGAGATGACCCGCGACGCGGGGAATGTTGTCGACATCTCCCAAGTTGTTGCTTGAGGCAATCAAAACGTACGGGCTGGAGGCACCACACGATGAGCCAGGCGACAGCGTCCCGGGCGCCCGCCGTCGACATGACCCACCGGCAGATCCTGGAGGCCCTCTCCGGCCTGCTGCTGGGCATGTTCGTCGCGATCCCCTCCTCCACGGTCGTCTCGAATGCGCTGCCGCGCATCATCACCGAGCTGCACGGCGGTCAGTCCGCGTACACCTGGGTGGTCACCTCGGCACTGCTCGCGACCACCGCGACCACCCCAATCTGGGGCAAACTAGCCGACCTGACCAGCAAGAAGACACTCGTCCAGCTCGCCCTGGGGATCTACGTCCTCGGCTCGGTGCTGGCCGGCCTGGCGCAGGGCACCAGCGAGCTGATCGCGTGCCGGGTGCTCCAGGGCGTCGGCGCCGGCGGCCTCACCGCCCTGGCGCAGGTGATCATGGCGACGATGATCGCGCCGCGCGAGCGGGGACGCTACAGCGGCTACCTCGGCGCCGTGATGGCCGTCGGCACCATCGGCGGACCGCTGATCGGCGGCGTCATCGTGGACACCTCGTGGCTCGGCTGGCGCTGGTGCTTCTACGTCGGCGTGCCGTTCGCCATCGCCGCACTGGTCGTGCTCCAGAAGACCCTGCACCTGCCGGTGGTCAAGCGCAAGGCGCAGATCGACTGGTGGGGCGCCACCCTGATCACGGCGGCGGTCTCGGTGCTGCTGATCTGGGTCTCCCTCGCCGGCGACCAGTTCGCCTGGGCGTCCTGGCAGACCGTCGCCATGGTGCTCGGCGCCCTGCTCCTTGGCGCGCTCGCCATCCGGGTGGAGACCCGGGCCGCCGAGCCGATGATCCCGCCGTGGCTGTTCCGCAACCGGACGATCACCCTCGCCGTCGTCGCCAGCGTCGCGGTGGGCGTGGGCCTGTTCGGCGCGTCGATCTTCCTCGGCCAGTACTTCCAGATCAGCCGGGGCGAGTCGCCGACGATGTCCGGCCTGATGACCCTACCGATGATCCTCGGCCTGCTGGTCGCCTCGACCGTGGGCGGACGGATCATCACGAAGACCGGCCGCTGGAAGCGGTTCCTGGTGCTCGGTTCGGCGCTGCTCACCATCGGCTTCGCGCTCATGGGGACGCTGCGCGCGGACACCAGCTACACCCTGCTCAGCGTCTACATGCTGCTGATCGGCGTCGGCCTGGGCCTGACCATGCAGAACCTCGTCCTCGCCGTGCAGAACACCGTCGGCACGCACGAACTCGGCGCGGCCAGCTCGATGGTGGCGTTCTTCCGCAGCCTGGGCGGCGCGATCGGCGTCTCCGCCCTCGGCGCGGTCCTCGCCCACAAGGTGAAGGACTACACCGCCGACGGGCTGTCCCAGCTCGGCATCCCGGCGTCCAGCTCCGGCAGCGGCGGCACCCTGCCCGACGTGCACAGCCTGCCCGGCCCGCTGCGGGCGGTGGTGGAGGCCGCGTACGGCCACGGCGCCGGTGACATCTTCCTGGCCGCCGCCCCGTTCGCGCTGATCGCGCTGATCGCGGTGCTCTTCATCAAGGAGGTGCCGCTGCGGCAGCACAACGGCGGCCCGGTTTCCGGCGGGGGCGAGCGGGAATCGAGCCCTGTCGAGGGCGTCGGCGCGGTCCCCGCCAGCGGGCAGAGGTGAGGTAGAGCCCACCCGGCTGGTCCGTAAGGGTCACGGTCACTGGCCCGCCGTCGTGGTGCCCTGAATAACCCGTCGCGCCCGATGAGGCGCTGCGGGCAGGATGCGCGCCATGACGTGGACCGCACCGGAAATCACCCGGACACCCGAACCGTACGTCGGCGACGAGCGCACCATGCTCGACGGCTGGCTCGACTATCACCGGCAGACACTGCTGCTCAAGTGCGCCGGCCTCACCGAGGAGCAGTTGCGCACTCCGAGCGTGGCACCCTCCGGGCTGACCCTGCTCGGCCTGGTCCGGCACCTCGCCGAGGTGGAGGCCTGGTGGTTCCGGGAGAATTTCGCCGGCGAGCGGGTCGACTACCCGTACTTCACGCCGGAGAAACCGGACGCCGACCACGACGTGAGCGCCGCCGACGCCGAGGCGGACTTCGCCACCTTCCACCGCGAGGTGGCGCTGGCCCGCGAGGCCGCCGCCGGCCACTCACTCGACGAGACCTTCACCGAGGTCGGCGCGAAGAGGCGCACCTTCAACCTGCGCTGGGTGTACGTGCACATGATCGAGGAGTACGCCCGGCACAACGGCCACGCCGACCTGATCCGGGAACGCATCGACGGCATCACCGGCGAGTGAGCGCCGCTCAGTAGTCCAGGGCGGCCCGCAGGTAGCGCAGGTCGGCGTGGCCGCCCCAGCGGTGCGCCGACAGCCCGGCGGCGCGAGCGCCCCGTACCGCCCAGTCCTCGTCGTCGACGAAGAGCACCCGGGCTGGCGGGGTGGCCAGCGCCTGGCAGGCGGCCTGGAAGTACTCCGGTGCCGGCTTGTGCACGCCGAGCGTCGACGAGTTGACCACCACGTCGAACTCGCCGACCAGCCCGAGCGCGGCGAGGTCGGCGTCGAGCAGGTCGGTGGCGTTGGTGCCCAGGCCGACGGAAATGCCGGCGGCGCGCACCTCCCGGACGAAGTCGAGCACCTCGTTGTCCACCTCGCCCCGGTAACGCTGCCACTGCTCGACGGCCGCGCGGGCCCGGTCCGGCCCGCCGGCCGGCTCGGCGAGCGCGTCGGCCACGCTGCTCACCCAGTCGGCGTGGCTGACCTGGCCGGTGAGCACCGGCCGGAGCCGCCCCCACTGCATGGCGATCTCGGTGAGCACCCCCTCGGAGAGGCCGTACTCCCGCTCGACGTCGGCGGCCACCGCCGGGTCCCACCGACGCAGTACGCCGTCGAAGTCCAGCAGGAGCGCCTTCGCGCGTTCCCGAGCCACTACCCGTTCTCCTCGCCGCGGCCGGGCCGCTGGTCGTCCTCGTCGGCCCGGTTGAGCCGTTGACTGATCACCTGGGTGACCCCGCTGCGCATGGTCACCCCGTAGAGCGCGTCGGCGATCTCCATCGTCCGCTTCTGGTGCGTGATGACGATCAGCTGACTCTTCTCCCGCAACTGTGCCAGCAGCGTGATGAGCCGGCCCAGGTTCACGTCGTCCAGGGCCGCCTCCACCTCGTCCATGATGTAGAACGGGCTAGGCCGGGCGCGGAAGATCGCCACGAGCATGGCCACTGCGGTCAGCGACCGCTCGCCACCGGAGAGCAACGACAACCGCTTGATCTTCTTGCCCGGCGGGCGGGCCTCGACCTCGACGCCCGTGGTGAGCAGGTCCTCGGGGTCGGTGAGGATGAGCCGGCCCTCACCGCCGGGGAAGAGCACCGTGAACACCTGCTGGAACTCGCGAGCGGTGTCCTCGAAGGCGCTCGCGAAGACCTCCAGGATCCGCTCGTCCACGTCCTTCACGACGGTGAGCAGGTCCCGACGGGTGGCCTTGAGGTCCTCCAACTGCTCGGAGAGGAACTTGAAGCGCTCCTCCAGCGCGGCGAACTCCTCCAACGCGAGCGGGTTGACCTTGCCGAGCAGGGCCAGCTCACGCTCCGCCTTGGCGGCCCGCTTCTCCTGCACCGGCCGCTCGTAGCGGACCGGCTCGGGCACCGGCAGGCCATCGCGTTCCGCCGCCGCCACGTCCACCTGCGTCGGCGGGACGGGCTGGGTGGGGCCGTACTCGGCGACCAGGGTCTCCACGTCCAGCCCGAAGTCCTCCGCGGCCTTGGCCTCCAACTGCTCGATGCGCAGTCGCTGCTCGGCGCGGGCCACCTCGTCGCGGTGCACCTGGCTGGTCAGCCGCTCCAGCTCCGCGCCGAGGCGCTTGGCCGCTCCGCGTACCTCCTGAAGCTCGGCCTCGCGGGCAGCGCGTTCGCGCGCGACGGCGTCGCGGTGCTGCTCGGCCGCCGCGATCGACGTGGTCAGGCGGGTGAGGGCCGCGCGGGCGCCGCCCGCGACGGCCCGGGCGATGCCTGCGCCCCGGGTGCGCGCGGCCCGGCGGGCCGCAGCGCGCTCCCGGGCAGCCCGCTCCGCGGTGGCCTGCCGGGCGAGGGAGTCGGCGCGGCCGGCGATCGAGGAGACGCGCTCCTCGGCGGTACGTACGGCGAGCCGGACCTCCATCTCGTTCTGTCGGGCCTGCGGCACCATGGCGGCGAGCTGGTCCCGCTCCTCGGCGGAGGGCTCGGCGTCGACGGGGGTCTCCTCAGCCAGCCGCAGCCGCTCCTGGAGCTCGTCGAGCGTGGCGAGGTCCCGCTGCCGGGCGGCCTCGGCGCGGGCGTGGGACTCGCCGAGCCGGTCGGTCTCCGCCTTGGCGGAACGGGCGGCCGCGCCCAGCTCGGCGAGCCGGCGGGCGGCGGCGTTGCGGTGGCTCTCCGCCTCGCGCTTCTCGGCGGCGGCGTGCTGCACGGCCTCCTTCGCGGCCGTCACCTCAGCGCGCGCCTCGACGAGCTGGTCACGCAGCTCCGCGCCGGTCCCCTCGGCGGCGAGCCGGTTGGTGCGGGCCTCCTCGACGGCTGCCTGCACCTCGATGTAGCTGGGCGCCTTGGCCGATCCGCCGGCCGCCGCGTACGCCCCGACCACGTCACCGTCCGGGGTGACGGCGCGCAGCTCCGGGTTGCCAGCGACCAGCTCGGCCGCCGCGGCGAGATCGTCGACGAGCGCCACGTCGCGCAGCGCCCGATGCACCGCCGGACGAATGTCGGGCGTGCACTCCACCAGGTCGGGGGCCCAGCGGGCGCCGTCCGGCAACTTCGGGCGCAGCGCGTCGGCCGACCCGGTCATGCCGGGCCCAGCAGGGCTGCCGACCAGCAGACCGGCCCGACCGGCGTCGGAGATCTTCAGCAGTCGCATCGCCTCGACGGCCTCGTCCACGCCGGTGACGGCGACCGCGTCGGCGAGGCCGCCGAGCGCGGCGGCCAGCGCGGCCTCGTGTCCGGGCGCGACGGTGAGCAACCCGGCGAGACTGCCGAGCAGGCCGGGTACGTCCCCGGCACGGGCCAGCAGCGCACCGGCGCCGTCCTTGCGCCGCAGGCCGAGTGCCAGGGCCTCCTCGCGGGCCTTCCAGGTGGCGGCGTCCTTCTCCGCGGCCCGCTCGGCGTCGGCCAGCGACCGTACGGTCGCCTGCGCCCGCTCCTGGACGGCGAGCGCCTCGGCGTGCCGGGCGTCCAGGTCGGCGTTGTCGCGGTCCGCCTCGGTGGACTGGGCAGCCACCGCGTCGAGGTCGGCCTGCGCCTGCTCGGCGCGGCCCAGCGCGTCGGCGTGGGCGACCGCGAGCCGTTCGATCTCCTCGCCGGCGCTGGTGGTCCGGGCGCGGGCCGAGTTGACCTGACCGGTGAGCCGGGCCAACCCCTCGCGCCGGTCGGCGATGGCCTTGGCGGCGGCGACCAGCTCCCGCTCGGCGGCGGCGAGCTGACGTTCCAGCTCCTGGCGGTGCTCCACGGCCTCGGCCAGCCGGATCTGGTCGTCGGTGAGCGCGGCGCGCAGCTCCTCCTCCTGCTCGCGGACCCGCTCCGCCTCGGCCTCCAGCTGGTCGGGGTCACGGCCGGGCCGCTCGTCGTCGCCGGTGGCGCTGAGGTGCCGCAGCCGCTCCCGGGCCAGTTGCTCGATGGAGCGAAAGCGTTCCTGCAGGGCGGACAGCTTGTACCAGGTGTCCTGCGCGGCGGCGAGCAGCGGCGCGTCCTCAGCGAGGGCGGCCTCCAACTCGCCGAGCCGGCCCTGCACCTCGGCGTGCTCACCCTCGATCTGCTCGCGCCGCTCGCGCAGCGCGGTCTCGTCGGCGATCTCCCGGTCCAGGGTGGTGCGCAGGGTGGCCAGGTCGTCGGCGAGCAGCCGCAGGCGCGCGTCGCGCAGGTTGGCCTGGATGGCGGCCGCCCGCCGGGCCACCTCGGCCTGCCGGCCCAGCGGCTTGAGCTGGCGTCGCAGCTCAGTAGTCAGGTCGGCCAAGCGGTTGAGATTCACTTGCATCGCGTCGAGCTTGCGCAGCGCCTTCTCCTTGCGCTTGCGGTGCTTGAGGACGCCGGCCGCCTCCTCGATGAACGACCGACGGTCCTCCGGCTTGGCGTGCAGCATGCCGTCGAGCCGGCCCTGACCGACGATGATGTGCATCTCCCGGCCGATGCCGGAGTCGGACAGCAGCTCCTGGATGTCGAGCAGTCGGCAGGAGTTGCCGTTGATCTCGTACTCGCTCTCGCCGGAGCGGAACATCCGGCGGGTGATGGAGACCTCGGTGTACTCGATGGGCAGCGCGCCGTCGGTGTTGTCGATGGTGAGGGTGACCTCGGCCCGGCCCAGGGGGGCGCGGCCGGCGGTGCCGGCGAAGATGACGTCCTCCATCTTGCCGCCGCGCAGCGCCTTGGCGCCCTGCTCGCCGAGCACCCAGGCGATGGCGTCGACGACGTTGGACTTGCCGGAGCCGTTGGGGCCCACCACACAGGTGATCCCGGGCTCCAGCTTCAACGTCGTGGCGGAGGCGAAGGACTTGAAGCCCTTCACCGTCAGGCTCTTGAGATACACCTTCTCAATCCTCGTCCGGTGGCCGCCGTACCGTCGCCGGCTGCGGGGACCTGGGTGAACCCGCAGACTAACCCGCTGACGGAACCGATCCGGCACGCGACCCGCCCCGGGCCGTGTCGACGGCTCGCGCTACCCGTGACCCGGGAGCGGGCCGGGCTGTCGTCGCGGCGACGACGGAAAGACAAATACCACTCACGATCGGAGCGCGCTTCGGGGCGTTCCGCCGAAACTGCCGGAACGGTTGACGCGAGGCCGGCTACAAGATCACAAATGGTCGGCCGTGAAAGGGGCCGGACAGCGTTGCGCGCCGGCACACAGGTGTCGGCGCGCATTTTTGCGGTGGTGCTGCGATTCAGTTTTCCGAACCGAAGATCAGGTCAGCGCCGGCTCGGCGAGACGGAGCAGGTCGTCCGCTTCCGCCGCAGCCGCCGCGAGCCGATCATTGTCGGCACGCAGACGCGTGATCTCGAACTCCAGTGCCTGAACCCTGGAACGCAGTCGGGTGACCTCGTCGAGCAGACGCCGGTCGGGCGCTGCACCTACGTGGCCGTAGAGGGCCTTCGCCATGCTGACTCCTTGATATGCGCTGCCGGAAAGGCCGGCCAACGCGCGCCCATTAAGTACGCGGCTGTCATTCCAGGTGTATCTGGGCATGACCGGGCGCGACTGGCGACACCTATATATTGAGCCGCAAACCCCTCCTTCGTCAAGTTCTCGCAGGCCGTAGATCATCTCTACGTCGACCTGTCCACTTGTCGGGGGCTGCCGCAAGGCGCGGACACTCTCTGTCCGGACCCCTTTACTGTACGCCCGTATTCCCGGAAGTCAGAGCCTTGGCGTCCGACTTCCTCTTAACTCTTCCTTAGCCACGTTGCCGCAGGTCGCGGGCGAGTCGTAGCGTCACCCGGGCCCGCAAACGACCCCGTGGAGGCAGAGGCGTGTACGGCTGGACCGACCCGATGGATCCGAACGGCGCCCCCCGGCGCGCCGAGCGGCCGACCGACGAGCCGGACTGGTTGAGGGACCGCCCGGAGCCCCGCTCGGCGTACCTGTTCGGGGACGACCCCGACCAGCCCGGCGACGAGTGGCACCGCGCCGAGCCCACCGCCCGCTGGCAACCCGCCCCCGTGGAGGCGCCGACCACCGGATGGCCGGGCCACGATCGGGACGACGAACCGACCGACGGCCGGCGCGGCGACGCACAGCCCACGGAGACCGCCGACGGGTGGCGCGCCGAGACCGACGCGTACACCACCGGCGGCGGGACCACGGAGGTCGCCGGCGACGGGCGGACCGGCAGCGGACGGCACCGCTCGCCCCGGAACTGGCGTCGCCCACTCATGATCGGCGGCGCGGCCGCGGCAGCCACCCTCGTGGTGAGCGTCGGCGTCGGCGCGCTCGCGATGCCGGGCGGCAACGGCCCGGGCGACGCACCGACCGCCGTCGACGAGACCATCGCCGCCGCGCCCGCGGTCCCCTCCGACCCGGCGACGGTCGACACCCTGGTCGCCCCCTCCCCGACCAGCTCGCCCAGCCCGACACGGCCGAGCCCGTCGCCGAGCAGGGTCGTCAAGCCCACCCCGGCCTCGTCGCGGACCACCGCCGCCTCGCGCCGCAGCGCCGATCGCAGCACCGCACCGAGCACCACCAGCGGCGGAGGCGCCAGCGGCACCGTCAGCGACCAGGCCCGCGAGGTGGTGGACCTGGTCAACGCCGAGCGGGCCAAGGCCGGCTGCAAGGCGCTGAGCATCGACGACAAGCTGATGACCGCCGCGCAGCGGCACAGCCAGGACCAGGCCGACCACAGCAAGATGTCGCACACCGGCAGCGACGGCAGCGACACGGGCGTCCGGCTGGACCGCGTCGGCTACGCCTGGCGTACCTACGGCGAGAACGTGGCGTGGAACCAGAAGACGCCGGCCGCCGTGATGGACGCCTGGATGAACAGCTCGGGGCACCGCGCCAACATCCTGAACTGCGCGTTCACCGAGATCGGCGTCGGCATCGCCAGCAGCAACGGGCCGTACTGGACGCAGGTCTTCGCGGCGCCGCGCTGACCGCGCGTCGTCCGCGCACCCGCGCTCGTTGGACCGGGTGGGTACGCCGAGCCGAGCGTGAGGGCGGCGTACCGGTGGGGGCGGCGACCGGCCGCCCGGGACCCGGGAGCTGCCGATGCGGATCCGGCCGCGGCGACGTCGCGCCGCACGCGCGCTGCGCCGGATCGTGTCGGCCTGCGTCGCACTCGTCCTGGTGGTGCCGGCGTACGGCTGCCGCCGCGAGCTGACCCCGCCCGGCGCGCCCACCCCGTGGCCGGCTGCCCAGGCCCGTCACTGGCAGTGGCAGTGGCAGCTCGACGGCCCGCTCGATGAGACCGTGGACGTCGACGTCTTCCTGCTCGACCCGGTGGCGAACACGGCCGCACAGACGGCCGAGCTGCGCGCACGGGACCGACGGTTGATCTGTCAGGTGCCGGTGGGGTCGGTGCGCCCGACCGACCCGGACGCCAGCCGACTGCCCGCCGTCGTGCGGGGCGCACCCGCTCGACAGCCCGGCAGCCGGTGGCTGGACGTACGGGAATGGGACGCGCTGGAGCCGGTGCTGACCGACCGGTTCCGGCTGTGCCGGGGCAAGGGCTTCGGCGCGGTGGCGCTGGCCGACGCCGACGGGTACGCGCACCGCAGCGGCTTCCCTCTCGGCTTCGACGACCAACTGCTGTTCAACCGCCGTCTGGCCCGCCTGGCCCGCTCGCTGGACCTCTCCCCCGGGCTGGTCAACGACGTGCCACAGCTCGCGGCCCTGGCGCCGGACTTCGACTTCGTCGTCAACGAGGAGTGCGTCCGGCTCAACCAGTGCACCAAGCTGCTGCCGTTCGCGGACGCCGGCAAACCGGTCTTCCACGTCGAGTACGTCGGCGCGACCGACGACTTCTGCGTCACCACGGTCGGCTACGGCTTCGCGTCGATCCGCAAGGACCGGGCGTTGGATGCCTGGCGGGAGCCCTGTCCCCTGCCGTGACCGCGTGGTTGGTGCCGGTGTTCGGGAAGGCGGCGGTGAGCCGGTCGTACGCCTGAATGGCCGGTGTCGTGCGGGGCAGGTCCTCCATGCCGGGGAGCTTCAGTTTCATGCCGAGCGCCGGCGCGGCCAACGCGAGCAGCAGGGTCCGCCGAGGGCGGCGGGTCCGCCGGACGGGCATCAACCGCGATTCGGACGTACGCCGGGGTGCTGCCCGGAGTGTCCGGCCGCGACCCGCCGACGCCGACCCGGAGCCGGCTCCGGGTCATCCCCGAAGGGCACCCCGAGGCCGGGGCTGGCAGCGCGGGCAGCTGTACGAGGAACGGTTCATGAACGACTCACGCCGGATCGACATACCGCACCGCCGGCACGGCTCACCCTCACGGCCGTAGGCGTTCAGCGCGCGGTCGAAGTAGCCGCTCTCGCCGTTGACGTTGACGTAGAGGGCGTCGAAGCTGGTGCCGCCCTCCTTGATGGCCTCGGCGAGCACGTCCCGGACGTGGCCGAGCAGGCGAAGCGCGGCCGGGCCGGTGAGGGCGTCGGTGGGGCGGCCGCCGTGCAACCGCGCGCGCCACAGCGCCTCGTCGGCGTAGATGTTGCCCACCCCGGAGATCAGCGTCTGGTCGAGCAGGGCCCGTTTCACCTCGGTCCGCCGGCGTCGCAGCGCGGTGACGAACGCCGCGTCCGAGAACTCCGGATCCATCGGGTCGCGCGCGATGTGCGCGATCTCGGCGGGCAGGTCGGCGCCACCCTCGCTGACCGCGAGCCCGCCGAACGTGCGCTGGTCGACGAAGCGCAGCTCGGGCCCGTCGTCGGCGAACCGGAACCGGACCCGCAGATGGGTCTCGTCGGGGGTGCCGGGCGGCTGGAGCAGAAGCTGACCAGACATGCCGAGGTGCCCGACCACCGCGTCGCCGCTGTCCAGCGGGAGCCACAGATACTTGCCGCGCCTGCGCACGTCCACGATGGTCCGACCCGCGAGCACGTCGGAGAAGTGCGCGCCACCGGGTACGTGCCGCCGGACGGCACGCGGGTGACGGACCTCGACCGAGGCGATCCGCCGGCCGGTGACCCACTGGGCCAACCCCTGCCGGACGGTCTCCACCTCGGGCAGCTCAGGCACGACGGACACCCGTCTCGCGGCCACCCGCGGCACCGGCCTCGGTCGGGCCGCCGCCGTTGGCGGACCTCGGCCGCTCCGGCGGGGTCTGCTGGTCCGCCACGTCGGCAGGCATGGCCTGCGCCAGGTGGTCGGCCTCCTCAGCCCGGGCCGCCTGCTCGGCGCTGTCCAGCGGCCCCAACGGCTCGCCCTGGTCGGACCGGTCCGGCTCGGCGTTCTGCTCGTGCTGGTCCGAGAGCCTCCGCCAGGCCGCCTCGGCGGCGCGCTGCTCGGCCTCCTTCTTGCTGCGCCCCTCCGCGCCGCCGTACCGGTTGCCGGCCACCACGACCCAGGCCGTGAACGTCTTGAGGTGGTCGGGCCCGGTGCCCTCGATCCGGTACTCGGGCACACCGAGGCCGAGCGCGGCGGTCAACTCCTGCAGGCTGGTCTTCCAGTCCAGGGCGGCGCCCCGGCCGGCCGACTCGGCCATCAGCGGGTCGAAGAGCCGGTGGATCACGATCCCGGCGGTGTCCAGCCCGTACTGCAGGTAGATCGCGCCGAGCAGCGCCTCCAGGGTGTCGGCGAGGATGCTCGCCTTGTCCCGGCCGCCGGTGGTCTCCTCGCCCTTGCCGAGCAGCAGGTACGCGCCGAGGCCGTCCGGGCCGAGACCACGGGCCACGTCGGCGAGTGCCCGCATGTTGACCACGCTCGCCCGGAGCTTCGCCAACTGACCCTCGGGCAGGTCCGGGTGGTTGTGGAACAGGGCGGTGGTGATCACGACGCCGAGCACCGAGTCGCCGAGGAACTCCAGTCGCTCATTCGTCGGCAGGCCGCCGTTCTCGTACGCGTACGAGCGGTGGGTCAGCGCGCGTTGCAGGAGGTCCGGCTCCAGGCTGACGCCGAACGCGGCTTCCAGGTGACCGACGGACGCCCGCCGCCGCTTGTCGTTGCTCATGATGTGCGTACCTCGGTGTCGGTGGAGCGGTCGGTGCGGTCCGTCGCAGCGTCGCCGTCGAGCAACGCGGAGACCAGATCGGTGGCGCGCCGCCGCCACAGGTGAGCGGCGAGGGCGATGCCGGAGGCGACGTCGCCGGCGCGGGCGGAACCGTGACAGACGACGACGGTCCCCGCGACGCCCAGCAGGGCCGCCGCGCGGGGCGCGCCGCCCTCGGCGGGTGGGCCGCCGGCCATGGCGTACGCGCCCTCGATCGCCTTGAGCAGCACGTTACCGGTGAAGCCGTCGGTGACCACCACGTCGGCGCGCGCACCGACAGCCACGTCGTACCCCTCGACAAGGCCGACGTAGCGCGCTCCGGCGGGCAGCGGTTCGACGGCGAGCAGGGGGTCGGTGGCACGGCGTACCCGATCGCCCTTGCCTGCCTCGGTGCCTACCGAGAGCAGGCCGACCCGGGGAGCGGCGATCGAGTGGGCCACCGCCGCGTACGCGGCGCCGAGCACGGCGTGCCGGGCGAGGGTGGCGGGGCGGGGTTCCAGCGAGCCGCCCACGTCGAGCAGGACCACCGGGCCGGCGACCGCGGGAAGGGTGGCGACCAGGGCGGGTTGGCGGATCTCCGACCAGCGCCCGAGCCCGAGCACGGCGGCGGTGACCGTGGCACCGGTGGCGCCGGCCGAGACGAGGGCGTCGGCGGTGCCGTCGCGGACGGCGGTGACGGCGGCCCGGACGGTGCTCTCCGAGCGGGCGGCGCTGGGATGGTCGGACATGCCGACGGCGGCGCGGACCGGCCGTACCGTGATCCGGGCCCGGTCGGCCGGCGCGAGGGCAGCGATCAGCGCGTCGGCGACTTCGGTCGGGCCGACGAGCAGCAGGTGCAGATCGGGATCGGCGCGCATGGCCCGCAGAGCGCCGTCAACCACGACGGCGGGAGCGTCGTCCCCGCCGAGGAGGTCAACGGCGATCCGCGCGGCGCCCGGCTCCATCGGAACACCGGCCGGGTTGGGCCGGCCGGTGTCGGAGGGAGCCGGGGCACCGGGCGAATGCCAGGGTGCGCGCGCCGCCCGACCTGGGGTCGGGGGCGTCACTCGGCGTCCAGGTCAGACCTCGAGAACCTGGCGGCCGTTGTAGGTGCCGCAGACGGAGCAGGCGGCGTGCGGCAGCTTCGGGGACTTGCACTGCGGGCACGCGACGGTCGCGACCACTGTCGCCTTCCAGTTCGCCCGGCGGGACCGGGTGTTGCTGCGCGACATCTTGCGCTTCGGGACGGCCACGGTTCTTACTCCTCTGTACGGGTCAGTTGCGTCAGGCCCGCCCAACGCGGGTCGATCTGCTGGTGACTGTGGTCGGCCGGCAGATCGTCCCAGAGCGCCCCGCATTCGGGGCACAGTCCTGGGCAGTCCTCCCGGCAGAGCGGGTTGGTCGGCAGCGTGAGCACCAACGCGTCCCGCAGCGCCGGCTCCAGGTCGATCAGATCGCCCTGCATCCGGCCCACCTCGTCCTCGTCGGTCGTGACGTCCGTGGTGCTGTTCTCGTACGCGTACAGCTCCTGGATCGTCACGGCCATCGATTCGTTGATCTCGCGCAGGCAACGCCCGCACTCGCCCCGGACGGGACCGGTGATGGTCCCCGTGACGAGCACGCCCTCGGACACCGACTGCAACCTCAGGTCGAGGTCGAGGTCCGCGCCCTCCGGTACGGCGATCAACTCCACACCGAGGTCCACCGGTGCCGGCACGACCCGCTGGACCTCACGCAACGCACCAGGGCGGCGCGGCAGGTCTCTCGTGTCGAGGACCAGCGGCGACCTGGGGTCGAGTGTCGATGGCGAGTGCTTGGGCATAGTAAGACTCCGGCCGGTGAGAGGCCGACAAAAAAGGTTACCTGGACGACCCCCGGACCGTCGAACCGGGGGCGACGCCCGCCCCTAGAGTGTCGGCTGGTGAGGTGCCGCTCAGAAGGGTAGCGGGCGTTCCGCCTCGTCCCCACCGAAGGTGCCGATCTCCCGCAGCGCGTGCATCTTGTCGCGGCCACGCTCTATCGAGGCGAGGGCCCGGGTGAGGAACTGCTCGAAGTTGGCAAGCGCCGTGTCGACGTAGTCGTCGACCTCCTCACGCAGGCGCTGCGCCTCGGCGCGGGCCTCGGCGATGATCCGGGCGCCCTCGTGCTCGGCCGACACGGTGATCTCGTTCACCGACACGAGGCGGGCGTGTTCTGCCTCACCCTCGCTGATGATCCGGTCCGCCTCACGCTTGCCGGCGTCCATGATCTTGTCGCGCTCCTCCAGGAGCGCGGCGGCCCGGCGCAGGTCGGCGGGGAGGTCCGCACGCATCTCGTCCAGAGCGGCGATCACCTCGCCCCGGTCGACCATGCAGTTGTTCCGCGACATCGGGACGGAGCGCGCCTGCTCCACCATGGCGATCAGTTCGTCGATGCGATCGAGCGGGTCCACCGGTACCTCACTCCTGTCGTTCGTCGGCCGACCTCCATGATGCGGGCTACGGCCGGTTCCCCGCTGCGCCCATCATGTCGTGCCCGTCCCACACGATCCCCCACCACCCCAACCCGGCGCGTCGCGAAGCCGTCACTCCGGGCTCCCCTGCCCCGCCCCTGCCTCGCCCCTGCCTCGCCGATCTTGCAGTTTCTGTCGCGGCAAATCGCTGCAAGAAGGGCAATACGGCGACCGAAAGTGCAAGATCGCGGTAGGCGGGTCAGCGGCGAGGGCCCAGGCGGACCTGGAGGGCTTCGCGGACCGGGTCGGGGACGTGCGCGGAGATGTCGCCGCCCCACTTGGCCACGTCCTTGACAAGACTGGACGAGAGGAACGAGTAAAGCGGGTTGGTCGGCATGAAGAGCGTCTCGACGCCGGCGAGGCCGATGTTCATCTGGGCCATCTGCAACTCGTAGTCGAAGTCGCTGACCGCCCGCAGACCCTTGATCAGGACGCTCGCCTGCTGGGCCCGGCAGAAGTCGACGAGCAGCCCTCGGAACGACTCGACCCGCACGTTGTCGTACGAGGAGGTCACCTCGCGGAGCATCTCGATCCGCTCGTCGACGGTGAACAGGCCGCTCTTCGACTGGTTCACCAGCACACCGACGATCACCTCGTCGAACAGCCGACTGGCCCGGCCGATGATGTCGAGGTGTCCGTTGGTGACCGGGTCGAACGAGCCGGGACAGACCGCACGTCTCATGATCGGCGACCGTACCAAAGGGTGGTCTCGCCATACCGGCGACTGCGCTGGGGGGTGATCCCCTGCACCCACTCGAAGTCCCTGGTCCGGCGCGACCGCTCCACCACCACCAGCGCGTCGGGCGTCAGCCAGCCGCCATCGACGAGCGTCGTCAGCAGCGCGGTGATCTCCGCGTCCGGCACGGCGTAGGGCGGGTCGGCGAAGACCGCGTCGTAGCCGCCACCGTCCGGACCGGCGGCCAGCACCGTCGCCACCTTGCCGGCCACCAGACGTACGGCGGACCCGGCCCGCAGGGTCGCCACGTTCTCCCGGATCACCCGGGCCGCTCTCGCGTCGGACTCCACGAGCAGGACGTGCCCGGCACCCCGGGACAGCGCCTCCAAGCCGACCGCGCCGGAGCCGGCGTACAGGTCGGCGAAGCGCGCGCCGTCGAGGTCGACCTCGGACTCGACGGCGCTGAACAGCGCCTCCCGGACCCGGTCGGACGTGGGTCGGGTGCCGGCGCCGGGCGGCGCGGCGATCCGCCGGCCACCGAGCGTCCCGGCCACGATCCGGGTCACCGTCTCCTCCTACTCATGACCACGACGCTACGCGACCCCTCGGGCCCGCCGGCCGACACGGTAGGTACCGCCACGCAGACCATGTGATCACTTCTCGTATATCAATGATCTCAAGTTCATAACATCAGTCTTAGCAAATCCTGAGCGCTGTATCACGCGCGGCGATATCGCTAGGGTCTGCCGGGTGCCGACGGCAAACCGCCGGCCCACGGCTCGGGAGGGCGCCTCTCCGATCGGACGTGCAGCGACCGTCCACTGTCTCTCCCGTGCCACACCCCTGACGCTTCAGCACTCCAGGAGTACCCGTGATCCGTCCCAAGCTGTCGCTCCGGCGACCGCTGGCCATCCTGGGAGCCGCCATCGTCGGCCTCACCGGGGTCGTCGCGGTGGCCGCCCCAGCCAGCGCACACCACACCGAGATCAGCGCCACCGCCGAGTGTGATCGACTCACCGGCGAGCGCGTGATCACGTGGAAGGTGTTGAACAGCGAAGCCAACAAGGACGCGACCATCCAGAAGGTGACCACCGACCCCGGCACCCCGGTGACCTCGCTGGTCGAGGGGGTTAAGGAGGCGCAGCCGCTGCAGGGGCTGATCGTCCCCATGGGCTCCTACAAGCTGGCCACCCAGCGCGTGCCCGGCAACACCACCAAGGCCCACCTCCAGGTCTACGCTGAGTGGATCAAGGAGGACAAGGTCACGGCGCATCACACCGCCAACGGCGAGATCACTCTCGCCGCGGACAGGTCCTGCGCCCCGGCGCCGACGTGCGTCGATGCCAGCAAGGCCAAGTACACCCACACGTTCGACGGTCCGAAGGGCACCGCCACCGTCAAGCTCGACGGCAACCTGCCGCTCTGCGGTGACGTCAAGCAGTACTTCACGCTGGTGTCGTACTTCGCGCCGCGGCCGCAGTTCGCCACCCCGCAGTACGTCTACGGCACGCCGGACAGCGACTTCGTCAGCGCCGCCCAGACCGAGATCACGCTGAACGTCGAGATCCCGGACTGCCACACCCAGGTCGACCTCATCTGGGGCGACAAGGACCAGGTCATCGACGAGATCGTCGACGGCGGCAAGCGCTACGACAACAAGAAGCTCGGCTCGCCGGGCACCCCGGGCAACCGGTCCAAGGGCCCGCAGGGTTGGTACAACGGCGGCAGCAAGAGCTGCACCACCCCGGCCTCGACCTTCGCGTCCAAGTGCGACGGTTCGGTCGCCGTGTCGCTGAGCAACGACGGCAAGATCAGCAAGTACGCCGTCGAGTTCGAGGTCAAGGGTGAGAACGGCTTCACCAAGAAGGTCTCCGTCGCCCCCGGCAAGGCCGACACCAGCATCGTGGTGCCCGCCGCCGACGCCGGCAAGATCGAGGTCCTGGTCGACGGCAAGGTCATCGAGAACGGCACGTACTCCTGGACGCGCCCCGAGGACTGCCCGCTGCCGGCCGTCACCACCAAGGCCGACTGCAAGGAGTTCGCCCTCACCGTCACCAACCCCGAGGGTGGCCTGCCGGTGAAGACCACCTTCACCTACGGCGACAAGACCGAGACCCGTACGGTCGCGGCCGGTGCCTCGGAGACCGTGACCTTCAAGGCCGGCAAGGACAAGACGGCGATCGTCGCCCTGCCGGACATGGACCTGGAGCTGGAAGCCATCTACACGCCGGAGGGCAACTGCGGCGGTAGCGGTGGCGGTGGCGGCGACGACGAGCCGGGCCTCCCGGTCACCGGTGCGGCAGCGGGCGGCATCGCCGCCGGCGCGATCGCGCTGCTGATCGCGGGCGCGGTGCTCTTCGTCATCGCCCGTCGGCGTCGGGTGACCTTCACCGCCTGACCTGACCTGCGCTGAAGCCCGAGGGCGCGTCGACCACCCGGTCGACCCGCCCTCGGTCGTTATGCGTTGACTGGGTCCAGCCGCAGTCGGCGGCCCCGGGCCCCTCAAGAATCATGAGGGGTCGCCAGCACGCGCCGAGGTATCGACGCTATCCGAGGTAAGGAGTGTCGCGGCCTTCGACGTGGTGCTTGAGGCGGAGTCGAACGGTGTCATGAATGGGGATGTTGCAGAATTCGGCAGCGTCGATGAAGCGGACGTCCGTCGACTCGTCGCTGATACTGATCGTGCCGCCGAAGACGCGGGCGCGGTAGGTGAGCGGAATTCCTGGCGGACTTCGCCGTCTGGGTAGGCGATCACGTGCGCGGGATGTACGTGTTCAGCCAACGTCAACGGCATGATCATGCCTTGTCGAGACTCTCGCCGATCTGGTCAAACCATTACAGAGCGGACGGCCACAGCTGGCAGGAGCGGCTGCAGGGTCAAGATCGACCCACCGTATGAGCGCATAACCACAGGTCAGACCGATTCGGCCGCCCATCTACTCACGCTGAACAGCTACCGCGGGATCGCTGTAGATGCCCAGCAAACCGGTGACCACGATGTCCAGGCCGGTCTCCTACCGCACCGGGGTGTTGGGCGCGCGGTTCCTTACCTGGCCGCATTCAGCGGCGTTGCGCGACGAGCAGCCGCGACGAGATCAGACGTTCTCCAGAACCTCGATACGAAGTGGTCCTCCCACAGATCAACTTCATAGAGGTCCTGCGTCGATATGAGTGTCACATACACCGCTGTACTGCCGGCACGCGAGGAGACGGTGAACCGCCTGGCCGGGCTACTGGACGCCGAACGCATACGCCGTGGCACCCGTGCCCGAACCCGGTCACTGACCTGCCGTGACCAGGCGATCCTGACCCTGCGCTGGTTCTACGACGGCACCCGGGTCATGCAACTCGCCGCCGACAACCAGATCAGCATGTCCACCGGCTACGACTACCTGCACGAAGCCATCGACGTGCTCGCCGCGCAAGCACCGAGCCTGCACGGCGCCCTGCTCGCTGCCAAGGCAGCCGGGTACTCCCACGTCAACATCGACGGCACGCTGATCGAGACCGACCGGTGTCGTACTCCTGGACCGACACCGGGCGTGGATCTCTGGTGGTCGGCCAAGCACGACAACCATGGCGGCAATATCCAGGTGATCACCGTCGGCGACGGCTGGCCCATCTGGACCTCGCTCGTACGACCCGACCGCGAGCACGACACCACCGCACTACGCACCCACCCCGAACTCCTGCCCTGCCTCCGAGAGGCCAGCACCGATCTGCGACCCCTCGGCGATCTGGGCTACGAAGGCGAGTCCAGCACCATCACCGTGGCGTTCAAGAAACCGAAGAACAGCCGGCTCACCGCCACCCAGCAGCAGTTCAACAAGGCCCACAACAGCCTGCGAGCCATCGGCGAACGCGGAAACTCCCTACTCAAGACCACATGCAAGGCGCTACGCAACATCAGCCTCGACCCATGGCGCATCGGCAAGATCGTGGCCGCCGCGCTCGTCCTGCTCCACACCGACCACGACCGCACCACGACCGCACCACGTGATCACCGCTTGTCATCAGAACGTTGCGCGGAATGGCTCATTCAGCCAGACGACGTCCTCCGCTCAGAACATAGTCGCGCAAGGCTTAGTCTGCAGGCCTATCCTCCAGCCACTGGATCTTCCATTCGGAAGTCCGAAAGAGCCTTGCCAGATCATCCTCATCTCTCGCCCAGAAATCGCCTCCATCAGTAGGATTTTCAACGTTGTCCACAACATGCACGTAATATCCTCCGGTGATATCTTCATCGAAATGGACGTGGAGGTAGTAACCTTCATTCTCACCAGCCAGAATCCGGCCGAATTGGTTTAGAGGAACTTCAGGCATATTCAACCCGCAAGCGGCACATGATTGTTCGCGATCACTTTCCCTAAGTCATCCATAATCTCGAAATGCACATGCGGTATGTTCGGCCAGTGTCCAATCCCCTGCACGGCCCCGGCGTTGTTCCGGCTTGAGGTGTTCTGTCCAGGTTGAGGACGGGGGTAGGGCTGCGCGGCCGGTACACGGTTCCCAGCGAACGTACCTTCCGGCGGATCCTGGCCACCTTGGACGGCGACGCCCTCGAC